>DAOUWH010000114.1 GCA_030667205.1 Nitrospirota bacterium | reverse complement strand
GAAAGTATCATCTCCTTGGCCTCTTCGTCCCTGTGGAACCTGAGCACGGGGTCCTCGTCGAGGATCCTATGAAGTCCGGTGGAGACCTTCTCCTCGTCGCCCTTGCTTTTGGGCGCTATGGCGTAGGATATAAGGGGCTCGGCAAAGCGGACCTTTTCAAAGACTATCTGGTTGGCCTCGTCCGAGAGGGTATCGCCGGTGTTCGTCTCCTTGAGCTTGGCCACCACGCCGATCTCTCCGGGGCCGAGGCTCTGTGCGGGGGTCTGCGTTTTCCCCTGCATGTAGAATATCTGGCCTACTCTTTCCTTTGTCTTGCTGCCGGTGTTGTAAACGTTTGAGTCGGCCTTAAGGGTGCCGGAGTAGACCCGGAACATCGTGAGCTTTCCGGCAAACGGGTCGGCGATGCTCTTGAACACATAGGCCGAGAAAGGCTGGCCCTCCTCGGGCTTCCTCTCGACCTCGGAGCCGTCTTTGGGGTTGGTGCCCTTAATTGGTCGTAGCTCCGCCATATCTGCAGGGGAGGCCAGACACAGCACTATTGCGTCCAGGAGGGACGATACTCCGATGTTCCTGGTGCCCGAGCCGCAGAGCACGGGGATGAAACTCTGATTAAGCGCGCCCGATCTCACGCCGCTTCTTATCTCCTCGTCGGTGAGCTCTCCGCCTTCGAGGTATTTCTCGAGAAGGGCGTCGTCGGATTCGGCGATTTTCTCTATCAACTTTTTCCTGTACTCATCCACCATCCCGGAGACGTCCCCGGGGATGTCCGTCTCTATGGGTTTCCCCTGTTCAAAGACATATGCCTTCATCGCAAGGATATCCACTACGCCCTTTAAATCCTCGCCCGAGCCGATGGGTATCTGAAGGGGAAGGGCCTCCTTCTGAAATGCGCTCTCTATGCTCCCGACGGCGGCCGTGAAGTCCGCCGCTTCGCGGTCCATCTTGTTTATGAATACCAGCCTGGGGATGCCGAACTCCTCGGCGTAGCCCCAGAGCTTTTCGGTCTCTCCCTTGACACCGCTTATCGCGCTTGCCAGCACTACGGCGCCGTCGGCGGCCCGCATGCTTCCCCGTGAGTCTTCGAGGAAGTTCACGAAGCCGGGCGTGTCTATGAGGTTAATCCTGTGGTCGTTCCACGTAAGGTAGGCAAGCGCGGACGATATGCTTATATTCTTAGCCATTTCCTCTGGCTCGAAGTCCGTAGTGGTCGTGCCGTCCTCGACCGTGCCGAGCCTGTCGATGGCGCCTGCGTCGTAAAGCATCGCCTCAACCAGGGTGGTCTTCCCTGCACCTCCGTGTGCGATTACGGCCACGTTGCGAATCATGCCGATGTCGAGCTTAGCCATTAAAATCCCCCTCTTTGTGTGTTATTTATCAATCGAGTATTTCCTTGATGACAGGTCTGTAGATGGTCTTTTTCTCGGCCCCCATAGCCCAGAGCTTCACAAATACGAACGAAAGCGCAAAGGCCCCGAAGGCGAATATGGCCGAGACGAGGTCCGGGTCGAGCCCCCAGAGGCGGGAGCCGACCATTTCCTTGCCCACTATCGCGCCTGCTACGAGCGCGAGGGCAGGCAGGCCGTAGACCATCATCGAGCCCTTCAGGTAGGAGTAGGACCTGAGTTCCACCCTCACCTTCTGGCCGACCACGGCGCCGGCCTCGTTCAGCGCCTCAAGTTCGGCCCCTCCCTCCGTTATAAGGCATGTCCCCGCGGTGCAATGCTCGCACATGCTCTTTTTCTCCACGACAACGGTAGAAAGAGGCCCTTCGATGCTCTTTACAATCCCGATTTCTTCCATATATATTAATAATAAATAATTAACCAACAATTTTACCACACCCGCGCTGCAAGGGGGAAGGTGCCGGGGCAGGCGGAAGCGCCGTAAGCTGAGTTGTAAGGTGGTGTTTTAAGACAGGCTCCATATATGGTAAAATTGTAATTCCGAGGATTTGGGGTCCAGGGGATAGGACCCCCTCGGTGGAAAAGAACGTATTAATGCGAGGGTAGTGTTTTAATGAGACATATTGGTCTTGATGCCGGTTCCATAAGCGTAAAGCTCGTCGTGCTCGACGAGGGGGGAAAGACCCTTCATTCCGCTTACGTGGTGCACAGGGGGCATCCCCTGGAGACTGCCATCCAGATGCTTTCCGAGGTGCAGGGCGGCGATGAGTGTTCTATTGCCGTAACAGGCACTTCCGGGAAGCTTATAGCTTCCGTCCTGGGCACCGAGCCCGTAAACGAGATTGTCGCCCAATCGTACTCCACCCTTAAACTCCATCCCCACGTAAATACAGTCATTGAGATGGGCGGCGAGGACTCAAAGCTAATCCTTCTGCACGCAGGCGCGGTCAAGGACTTCTCGATGAACTCGGTCTGCGCCGCGGGTACGGGCTCTTTCCTCGACCAGCAGGCAGAGAGGCTCAGGCTGTCGATCGAGGAGTTCAGCGAGATGGCTCTGACCTCGGAAAAGCCACCGAGGATAGCGGGCCGCTGCAGCGTCTTTGCAAAGTCCGACATGATACACCTGCAGCAGATAGCCACCCCGATGGAGGACATCGTCGCCGGCCTTTGCTTTGCCGTGGCCAGGAATTTCAGGGGCACGATAGCGAGGGGCAGGACGATGGTCGAGCCCGTCGCGTTCCAGGGCGGTGTGGCGGCTAACAAGGGTATGGTGAGAGCTTTTAAGGATGCCTTTGAACTCGATGACCTCTTCATACCTCCTGATTTCGCCATCATGGGCGCTCTCGGCGTTGCTCTGAAGGCGGTGGATGAGGGCACGGTCAACCGTTACGACGCTGAAGCACTTGATAAGCTCAGAGAATTCGTCAAGATGGAAAAATCCTCCGGAGGGGGGCATGCGCCCCTTATAGGAGATGGGGACGATTTCTTCAAGAGGCATAAAGAGCATGTGCCCGAGGCCATCACCTCGACCGATGCGATAAAGGCCTGCATGGGCATAGACATAGGCTCCATAAGCACGAACCTCGCCGTCATGGACGAAGGCGGAAGGCTCCTTGCCAAGCGCTACCTCATGACCGCGGGCCGCCCCATAGAGGCCGTAATGCAGGGCATGAGGGAGATAGCCGCCGAGCTTGGCGAAAAATTCCCCGGAGGCGTCTATATCGCCGGCGTGGGCACTACCGGCTCCGGCAGGTACATGATGTCCGACTATGTGGGAGCGGACGTCGTAAAGAACGAGATAACCGCCCATGCCACCGCCGCAATCTACATAGACCCGAGCGTGGACACGATATTCGAGATAGGGGGGCAGGACTCCAAGTACGTCTCCCTTCGCGACGGCGTCATCGTGGACTTCGAGATGAACAAGGCCTGTGCCGCTGGCACCGGCTCGTTCCTCGAGGAGCAGGCCGAAAAGCTCAATATATCCATCAAGGGAGAGTTCGCCGAGATGGCTTTCTCCTCGGACTGCCCCTCGAAGCTTGGCGAAAGGTGCACGGTCTTCATGGAAAACTCCCTGATGGCGAACCTCAAGAAAGGGACGAAGCGCGACGACCTGCTTGCCGGGCTTGCCTACTCGATAGTGCAGAACTACATAAACAGGGTGGTGTCAGGAAAGCGCATTGGTAGTAACATCTTCTTCCAGGGCGGCGTGGCCTCTAACAAGTCCGTTGTGGCCGCCTTCGAAAAATATCTCGGCCTGAAGGTCACGGTTCCCCAGGACCACGACGTCATGGGCGCGATAGGCATGGCGCTTATCGCAAAGCGGCACGTCTCGGAGATGGGGATTGGGAAGTCGACCTTCAAGGGGTTTGACCTCTCGGAGAGGGCCTACGAGATGTCGAGCTTCCAGTGCAAGGGCTGCCCGAACGTCTGCGAGATAAACAGGGTCAAGATCGAGGGCGAGGAGGGAAAACTCTTCTACGGAGGAAGGTGCGAGAAGTACGACATAAACAGGAAAAAGGACATAAGGGAAAAAGTGCCCGACCTCTTTACCTGGAGGGAGGCCCTTTTGAGGGCCGAGCGGCCCTCCTCGGGCACCGGGCCGAGAATAGGCATCCCGTATATATTCTATTTCCAGGAGCAGCTCCCTTACTGGCAGACCCTGCTTAACGAGCTTGGCTTCCGCGTGGAGGTCTCGCCCGGCACTAACCGGGAGATTGTGGAGCTGGGCAACGAGACCGTGCTGTCGGAGGCGTGTTTCCCCGTGAAGGTGGCGATGGGGCACATTAAATATCTCGTGGACAAGGGCGTGGACGCCGTGTTCATACCGAGCTTTACGGACATGAACAGCTCCGGCGACGAGTACTCGCATGGCCGGGCCTGCCCCTACACGCAGACCATACCCTATATGGCGAAGGTCGCGATGGAGGACCTCAGGGCCATCGCGCCCGTGGTGGATCTGAGCCGAGGGCGTGGACACCTCAAGAAAGAGCTGATGAAGGCGTTTGATGAGTTCGGCGTAAGCCCGGGCGCCCTGTTCTGGGCCATGAGGGCAGCCGAGCGGGCCCAATCCGAATTCGAGGCGGCAATCAGGGAAAAGGGCAGGGAAGTCCTTTCGTCCGTGGATAAGAAATCCCTTGTCATCGTGGGCAGGGGATACAACGCGATGGAAAAGGGCATGAACCTCAGGATTCCCGAGAAGCTTGCCACCCTCGGGGTGCTGTCAATCCCGATGGATATGCTTCCGTTTGATGAGGTGGCAGAGCTCAAGGAGGAGTGGCCCAACATGTACTGGAGGTCGGGCCAGATGATTTTGAGGGCCGCAAGGTACATCGCCCGAAACCCCAACCTCTATGCCCTTTACATAGGGAATTTCGCCTGCGGGCCGGACTCCTTCATACTGAAGTTTTTCAGGCGCGAGCTCGGAGACAAACCGTTCCTGCACATAGAGATAGACGAGCACAGCGCCGACGCCGGCGCGATAACAAGGTGCGAGGCGTTCCTCGACAGCATCGAGCACAGAAAGGACGAGCCATTCGAGGGCCACGCAAAGAAGCGCAAGGCCCATGCCGCAGGAGCGAAGAAGAGGACGGTCTATATCCCCCGCATGTCGGACCAGTCGTATGCGCTTGCGGCCGCCTTCGAGCGCGCCGGGGTGCCTGCCGAAGTCCTGCCCGAGTCCGACAGGGAGACCCTGGACATCGGCATGAGGTATGTCTCGGGCAAGGAGTGCTACCCATGCCTCATAACCACGGGGGACATGGTCAAAAAGACCATGGAGCCCGGTTTCAAGCCCGATGAGACGGCTTTCTTCATGCCCTCGGGCACGGGGCCCTGCAGGTTCGGCCAGTACAACGTGTTCCACTCGCAGGTGCTTGAGTCCATCGGGCTGGACAATGTCCCGGTGCTTGCGCCCAACCAGGACAAGGACTTCTACAAAGAGCTCGGCATGCTCGGCAAGAATTTCGCGAGGGACGCCTGGTACGGCATTGTGGCCATTGAACTCCTTGAAAAATCCCTGCGCCAGACGAGGCCCTACGAGAAGAACAGGGGCGAGACCGACGCCCTGTACGAAGATTGCCTCAGCAGGGCATACAGCTCCCTCAGGGGCAGCGACGGCTCCATAGAAGACGTCCTGGTCTCGGCGAGGCGTGATTTCGAGGCCATATCAACCTATGATGAGCCCAAGCCCCTTATAGGCATAATGGGCGAGATATTCGTCCGGTGCCATCCGTTCTCTAACGAGGACCTCGTAAGGAAGATAGAGGCCCTCGGCGGCGAGGTCTGGCTTGCTCCCGTTGAGGAGTGGATATATTACGTGAGCCTCATGGGCCTAAGGAAGGCCTTGATTGAGAAGGACTTCTCTGCTATCATTGATACTCTGCTTAAGGATCTTTTCAAGAAGAGGGTCGAGCACAGGTATGCCGGTTATTTCGAGGGCTTCCTGAGGAACCTGCACGAGCCCACCACGCGGGAGATACTTGAGAAGGCCTCTGCCTATGTGCCCGGCACGTT
>DAOUWH010000064.1 GCA_030667205.1 Nitrospirota bacterium | reverse complement strand
ACGGTCGGTTATCGAGACCCTGAGGTAGTCTATCTGCCGGCGGAAGGAGTCCCTTGGAGGATGCTTTCTGTTCCTCGCTTTGCCCATGGATATCTTAATAATATCACATTTCCCGCCTCAGGTCTTCTCACTCAGGAACCCGGCCCTATTAAAAAAAATGTGGGCCCGCCCGAGAAGGCGGGCCCCAATGGGGGGACATCTCCTAAAAGACCGGACCGGTCTTTAGCAGCTGTGGGGGGTTCAACCGCCGCCGCCTGAGAACTTTGCCGTAAGGAACGAGAAGATGCTCGAGGGGCCGTACCCCGCGGTATCCAGGCTCCCGCACCTGGGGCAGGAATACACCCCGGCCCGGGCCTCGGCCCTGAACTCGTGCCTGCAATGGCGGCATATATGAAGTTTTTCGTTCATGCTGACTCCCTTATTTTCGATTTTTCTTCTTTTTCTTTTCCATGTATTCAAGGAAGGTCTTCATGTTGCACTTCCCGCTTTTTTTCATGTACTCGTAGCACTGCCCGAGCGAGTCCAGGTCATCAAGAATGACCGGGTCTTCCTTAAGGTCGTCCCTGAGGGCCTTTAAAATCCTGCCCGCGGGACGCGGCAGGTCCCGGCTCATCGAATAGAACGTGAGCTTTCCGTCCTTGCGCTCATCAAGCAGTCCGGCGGCGCTAAGCAGCGAGAGGTTCCTGGAGACCAGCGGCTGCGACACCCCCAGCACGCCCATCAGCTGGCATACGCAGAGCTCCTTCCTCATAAGGAGCATCAGAATCCGAAGCCTCGTCTCGTCGGAGAAAAGTTTTAATAGCCTCGCCGTCTTTTTCATATAAATAGATTGTAATACGTTTATGCGGAAAAGTCAAGGGCGCCGCCGGGTGCCGCCGGCACTTTTAAGATGAATTTATCCCGGCTTATTAAAATTGACCGGAGGCGCGGTATAATTGATTATGAAGATCGAGTGCTACATCTCGGCAGGCTGCGGCTCCGAGCCGGAGCTCAGAGAAAACCTTCAAAGGGCCGGCGGCGAGGAGGCCCCGGATGCCGAGGTCACATTCCGGCGCATCACGGACGCCGAGGCCGAAAGCATGGGCCTGAGGGGCTCGCCCTCGGTGCTCATCAACGGGCGCGACATCTCACCTGCCGAGATGACAGGCTTCGGTTGACGCATGTTTCCCGATGAGTCCGGGAGGCTCCATAATGTGCCCTCAGTGGAAATGCTCAAAGGGGCGATAAGGGAGAGCAAAGGGTAGAGATAGATGAAGAAAGTCATGTTCCTCTGTACCGCAAACTCCTGCCGCTCGCAGATGGCCGAGGCCCTCATGAGGGCCCTCAGCCGGGGGCGCATAGAAGCCCATAGCGCGGGGCTCTTCGCCGCGGGCGTGCATCCCCATGCCGCTGCCGTAATAAAGGAGCTTGGCATGGACATCTCCTCTCAGCACTCAAAGGACATAGACGTGGGGCTTATGCACCAGATGGACTATGTGATAACCCTCTGCGGCAACGCCGAGAGCACCTGCCCCGCCACGCCGCCGGACGTCAGGCGAATCCACTGGCCCATCGAAGACCCCGTCAGGGCACAGGGCACCGAGGCGGAGGTCCTTAAGGAGTTCCGCCGCGCACGGGACGAGATTAAAGAGCGGATTGAGGAGTTTTTGAGGGACGAGGGGATAGTTTAATACCCGCTGACAGTTTCCGCTTTTTTAGTGCGGAACCCTGCCCTCAGGCGGCCAGCCCGTTTGTGTGGCGGGCTATTACCAGGTCCTCGTTCGTTGGGATTATCCTTACGGTGCAGGGGCTTCCGGGCGAGGTGACGACCCCGGCGTGCCGCTCGTTAAGTTCAGCGTCCAGGTGGATGCCGAGGTGTGAAAGCCCCTCGCAGACCTCTTGGCGGACAGGGTCGGCCCTCTCTCCGATGCCCCCGGTAAAGACCAGGGTGTCGAGGCCCCCAAGCGCCGCCGCCATAGCGCCTATGTGCTTCCTAAGCTGGCGGCAGAACATCCGCACCGCAAGCGCCGCGCCCGGTTCCTTGTCCCGTTTTTCAAGGAGGCTCTTCATGTCGCGGCTTATGCCCGATACCCCGAGGAGGCCGCTTTCGTGGTCCACCATTTGAGAGAGCCTCTCAAGGTTATATCCCCGCTCCCTCATGAGATATAAAAGGATCCCGGGGTCGAGGTCGCCGCTCCGCGTGCCCATCATCAAGCCCCCGGCGGGGGTAAGCCCCATCGTCGTGTCAACGGGGGCTCCGTCCTTGACCGCGGCCAGGCTTGCGCCGTTTCCGAGGTGGGCGATTATCAACCTGCCCGTTGCGTCTCTGCCAAGCGCCCCGAGGATATACTCATAGGAAAGCCCGTGAAACCCGTAGCGCCTTACCCCTTCCTCCCAGAGAGCGTTCGGCAGCGGGAAGCGCTGGGCGGCCTCGGGCATCCCGCGGTGAAAGGCGGTGTCAAAGCAGGCCACCTGCCTTAGCCGGGGATATCTCGCGGCCACGGCCTCTATCCCCTGTATCTCGCCTGGCAGGTGAAGCGGCGCGAAGGGGACAAGTCCCCTCAACTTTTCAAGGAGGGCCGCATCGACCACTGCGGGGGCTGTGTGCTCCGCCCCCCCGTGCACTATGCGGTGCCCAACGGCGTCGGGCGCGGGGAGGCCAAGTTCCTCAAGCGCTTCCAGGGCCGAGCGGACGGCATCGGCGTGCCCTTTGGCAGAGCTCTGGATTTCCGAGAGCCTGTCCTTCGCGATGTCCCGCAGCCACAGGCTCCCGCCCCGAAGGCCTACGCGCTCGACCGCTCCACGCGCCAGGAGCGTCTCATCGCCTTCGCACATCCTGTAAAGCGCGAACTTTACCGACGACGACCCGGAGTTGAGGCAGAGCACGTGGCAGCTCACTTCTTGTCCAGCCCCCAGGTCCAGTCCCTTATCTCGGGCATGTCCACGCCGTACCGTTCTATGTACTGCCTGTGCTCGATCAGCCTGTCGCGGATGACCTGCCTGGCGTATGCCGCATTTGCCGCGAGCTTCGGCACCCGTTTGTATACGTCCGATACAAGGTGGAAGCGGTCGAGGTCGTTCCTGACGACCATGTCGAACGGGGTCGTGGTGGTGCCCTCCTCCTTGTAGCCGCGCACGTGGAGGTTCCTGTGGTTGGTGCGCCTGTACGTCAGCCTGTGTATGAGCCAGGGGTAGCCGTGGTAGGCGAATATGATGGGCTTGTTGGTCGTGAAGAGCGCGTCGAACTTCCTGTCCGATAGGCCGTGTGGGTGCTCCTCCTCGGGCTGAAGCGTCATGAGGTCAACGACGTTTACCACCCTCACCTTGAGGTCAGGGGCGAACTCCTGCAGCAACTCCACGGCGGCAAGCGTCTCCAGAGTGGGGACGTCGCCGGCGCAGCACATGACCACGTCGGGCTCCGCGCCCCGGTCGCTGCTTGCCCACTGGAATGTCCCTATGCCCTCGGTGCAGTGCTTGATTGCCGAGTCCATGTCCAGCCACTGGGGCTGCATCTGCTTTCCGGCCACTATGACGTTTATGAAGTCGCGGCTCCTGAGGCACTTGTCGGTCACGTAAAGGAGAGTGTTGGCGTCGGGCGGAAGGTACACCCTTATTACGTCGGCCTTCTTGTTCACCACGTGGTCGATAAAGCCCGGGTCCTGGTGGCTGAAGCCGTTGTGGTCCTGCCGCCAGACGTGCGAGGTCAGCAGATAGTTTAGCGACGCGATGGGCCTACGCCAGGGGATCTCGTGCGAGGCCACCTTCAGCCACTTCGCGTGCTGGTTGAACATGCTGTCCACTATGTGGATGAATGCCTCGTAGCACGAGAACAGCCCGTGCCTCCCGGTAAGCAAGTAGCCCTCGAGCCAGCCCTGGCATGTGTGCTCGCTGAGTATTTCCATCACCCGGCCGTCGGGCGAGAGGTTTTCGTCCTCGGCGATGGTGTCCTCAAGCCACGTCTTCTTTGTCACCTCGAAAATCGCGCCCAGGCGGTTGGAGGCCGTCTCGTCGGGGCCGAACACCCGGAAGTTCCGCTCCTTGAGGTTAAGCTTCATCACGTCCCTCACAAAATATCCCATCACGCGGGTGCTCTCGGCCTGGGCCCCGCCGGGGCCGGGCACATCCACGGCGTAGTCGCGGAAGTCGGGCATCCTGAGGGCCTTGAGGAGCAGGCCGCCGTTTGCGTGCGGGGTCGCGCTCATCCTGCGCTCGCCCTTCGGGGGGAGCCCCTGGAGCTCCGGCACGGGCGCGCCCTGCTCGTCGAAAAGCTCTTCGGGCCTGTAGCTTTTCATCCAGTCCTCAAGCAGCTTGATGTGCCCGGTCTTTTCGCCCATGTCCGAGAACGGCACCTGGTGGGAGCGCCAGAAGTCTTCGGTCTTCTTGCCGTCCACTTCCCTGGGGCCGGTCCAGCCCTTGGGGCTTCGGAGCACTATCATCGGCCAGCACGGGCGCGACATGTAGCCCTTCGTCCGCGCCCTGTCCTGAATCTTTTTTATTTCATCGATCACGGTATCCAGCGTTTCCGCCATCCGCTGGTGCATGGCCTCGGGCTCGGAGCCCTCCACGAAATAGGGCTTGTGCCCGTATCCGATTAGGAGGCTTTCGAGCTCCTTCCCGTCTATGCGGGCAAGCACCGTGGGGTTGGCGATCTTGTATCCGTTGAGGTGAAGTATCGGGAGCACCGCCCCGTCGGTCACGGGGTTTAAAAACTTGTTCGAATGCCACGCCGCGGCGAGCGGGCCGGTCTCTGCCTCGCCGTCGCCAACCACGCAGGCCACCACGAGGCCGGGGTTGTCGAAGGCCGCGCCGTAGGCGTGCGACAAGGAGTAGCCAAGCTCGCCGCCCTCGTGTATGGAGCCCGGCGTCTCCGGGGCAACGTGGCTTGGGATTCCGCCGGGGAAGGAGAATTGTTTAAAAAGTTTCTTCATCCCGGCAGCGTCCAGCGAGACGTGCGGGTAGACCTCGCTGTAAGTCCCCTCGAGATACGCGTTTGCCACGAGGCCGGGTCCGCCGTGGCCCGGCCCCGTGATGAAGAGCATGTTGAGGTCGTGTTCCTGTATCACGCGGTTAAGGTGCGCGTAGATAAAGTTGAGCCCCGGCGTGGTGCCCCAGTGCCCCAGGAGGCGGGGCTTGATGTGCTCCCGCTTTAAGGGCTCCCCGAGGAGAGGGTTTTCGTAAAGATAAATCTGTCCCACCGAAAGGTAATTCGCCGCCCTCCAGTATGCGTTTATCGCGTCAAGCTCTTCTCTGGACAAAGGCCCGTTCATTACATCCTCCTTACGGAAATATCAGGTGATATATTCTAAACTAATAGCACAAATCCAGCCCCGATTCAAACGGAAGTCTCCAGGCTATTGACACGCCCCCACCTCCCTGATAGCATTTGCTTGAGGGATGGCGGTTCCGCTTGAGATAAGCCTGAGGGGCGTTGAACCCCACGAAGAGACCTTAAAGGCCGAGATAGAACGCCTCGCTGAGAAACTCGGCCGCCTCTACGACAAGATAATGAACCTCCGGGTAGTGGTCGAGGCCCCGCCCGGCCACAAGCGCCACGGCAGGACCCACAAAGTGAGCGTGGAGGTCCTGCTCCCGCAGAAGAAAAAAATAATCGCCAACCGGGAGCACCGCGAAAGCGGCGCCCACGAGGAAATGACCTTCGCCCTGCGCGAGGCCTTCGACGCCGCAAGGCGCCAGCTCGAGGAATACTCCCGCCGCCAGTCAGGCGAGGTAAAGGCCCACGAGGCCCCGCCCCACGGACGGGTCTCGCGGCTGTTTCCGGACAGGGACTACGGCTACATCGCGGCATCCGGAGGTTACGAGGTCTACTTCCACCGAAACAGCGTCCTTGAGGGCGGCTTCGACAGGCTTGAGGTGGGAAGCGAGGTGCGCTTCACCGAGGAGGCCGGAGACAAAGGCCCGCAGGCAAGCACCGTCCGGCCCGCAGGCAAGCACCACATATAAGAGATTGCTTCGCTTCGCTCGCAATGACATCCAGAGCCCGGCCTACTTGCCCGCAAGATATTTCATCAGGCGCTCCGGGTCCTCCAGCGCCGGGATGGTGAACTCCCTGTCATATGTCTTTCGTGCGCCCTCTTCGATTACGGAGAGATACCCTCCGGCCGTCCTGTCCCACGTGTAATTTTCCCTGACGAGCTTCTGCCCTAGTTCCAAGAGATGGCCGTAATTGGAAAGACCCTTTAGAAGCCCGGCGGCGATGTCTTCGGTATCGAAGGGGTCCACGAGCACTCCGGAGCCGTCTTTAAATATCTCGGAGGGGCCGCCGTGCTTTGTAGCCACTACCGCCAGGCCGCAGGCCGCGGCCTCGATGGGCGCAAGGCCGAAAGGCTCGTAAAACGCCGTAAGCGCAAACACGCTTTTAAGCCCCGCAAAGTAGCGGTACGCCCCGGCCAGCCCCACCTGGCTCTTGATGTTGAAGAAGAAAACCCTGTCCCTGATATTCTGCTCCTCGATTACCCCCAGGATTGGCTGAAGTATCCGCCTCTCCTTCTCAGAAAGGCCGCTG
The DNA here is from genome assembly GCA_030667205.1 of Nitrospirota bacterium. Taxonomy (GTDB): domain Bacteria; phylum Nitrospirota; class Thermodesulfovibrionia; order Thermodesulfovibrionales; family JdFR-86; genus DAOUWH01. The sequence goes on along the minus strand of DAOUWH010000064.1, from coordinate 1,241 downwards.
ATGTCAGCAAAGGGGTCGTCGACTCTCCGGATAAAGACCGCAAGGTTGGCCCTGTCCTGAAGCTCCTTTGAATGCGCATAGGCCTCGACCACCCCGAGGATGTTCTTCTTCTCGTCCAGGCGGCTTGATACGACAACACATGGCTTTTTACTATCCCGAAGAGTATTCTCGGTACTTCGGTATGTCTCCCCGTCTCCGCTATCCTCATCTGTATTGAAGATGGAAGTGTTTACGCCGGGAGGGACGACCGAGAATTTTTTATCGTCGCCGACATCCACTGCCCCTTCGTAAAGCTGGTGCGAATATTGTTCGAAGCGCTCCTGCGAGGTCGAGGTGATTATCTTAAATGCGTGCTCCATGCTCAGGCGCTCGGCGGCGATGCGTTTTGAGAAGTGAAACTCACGCTCCATCCCGGCGGCGTTGTCGGCGGACATGCCGAGCTTGTCGAGCTTTTGCGCTCCGAGCGAATGGCCCGTGAAGGTAAAGCCCAGGCCGGCCTTCCTCTTAAGGAGCACACCGGCCCAGCCGCCGTCGCCGTAGTGGGTGGTGGCAAAGGCGGGCATGGCGTCGCCGTAGAATTTCAGGATGTTGTCCGTAAACTCATCGAGGTGCTCCCATAGGTGTTCCTTCCTTAAAAATTTCGGCCCGCCGCAGGGAATGCGCACGATGCGCAGGTCTGCGGTGTACCCGTCGTAGTGATCGATGGCTCTGGAGAATTCCGGCCACTCCGGGTCGTCTATGAGGCGGGTGACGATATCGACCTTCACGCCCATCCGCACAAGCGCCATCGATATCTCTTTTACGTAGATGAGCTGACCGCCGAAGTCCGGGTGCTCGGTCATGTGAGAGTCGTTCTGGTCGAAGTTGCCCTGGGGGTTAAGGAAGGCAACAAGCATTCTTAGTTCTGCGCTTCCACGTCGTAGTCGCGGGTGATGACGATATCGGCCCTTTGCCTGTGGGCGGAGATTATCTCGTGCTCTATCCTCAGGACCCTCTCGGTGAACTCGTCGAGTTCGGAGGAATGCCTCTGGCGTTTTTCGCGGTGGGCCCTGGTGTCGAGGTAGTTTCGGGCGATGAATACCCGCATGTTTACGTTTTCAAGCAACGTGGTGTATGTGCCCTCGGCGATGGCCACCTTCGCGCCGCCGAGGTCCATGGTCTCGGTGGTAATAAGGTCTTGTCCGTAGATGAGAAGGGGTTTTTCGATTGTGGCCCTGGGCTCAGGGGTTTCGGGGTGGGTT
>DAOUWH010000208.1 GCA_030667205.1 Nitrospirota bacterium | reverse complement strand
GTCCTTGCCGAAATCTATCCTCACCGCGTTGTAGGGGCTCAGGGCATAGAGGTCTTCCTTCATCTCGGGGGTGATTACGTCATAGGGCGGGGCGACCACCTCGCCTCCCTTTACCTTGTCCCCGTTGTAATATATTCCTCTAAACGGTATTACCTTTGCCATTAAAATGCCTTGAAGGCAATATTTTAGCACGGTTTCATAGGGAATTCAATAATTTGGATTTGGGGTCTCCCGGAAAGACAAACACCATCGGCATTAAATTCCCGCTTGCATTTTCCTGTTGCCGGCTATAAGCTATGAAATTAAGGAAGGGAAAACATCCCCTCCTTAGTCTCGCGATTCTATGAACCGCAAGGGATTATGAAAACGTCATGAAAATTCTTCTTCTCTACCCCCAATACCCGAACACCTTCTGGAGCTTCAAGTACGCCCTTGGTTTCATCTCAAAGAAAGCGTCCCTCCCGCCGCTGGGCCTTCTGACCGTGGCCTCAATGCTACCCGAAGGGTGGGAAAAGAGGCTTGTGGATATGAACATAGAGGCCCTCGAGGACAGGGACATCCTGTGGGCGGACTATGTATTCATAAGCGCGATGTCGGTGCAGAAGTCCTCGGCCGCCTCTGTAATCCAAAGGTGCGGGGAGCTCGGCGTCAAGGTCGTGGCAGGCGGCCCTCACTTTACGAGCACGCCCGAAGAATACGAGCACGTCGACCACCTCGTCCTGAACGAGGCCGAGATCACCCTCCCACTTTTCCTCGAAGACCTTGAGAAGGGCCGGGCAAAGCACCTTTATGCGTCAGACGAATGGGCGGATATGACGGCCACGCCGATACCGGACTGGGGGCTTGTGAAGATGAAAAAATACGCCTCCATGAACATACAGTACTCAAGGGGGTGTCCGTTCAACTGCGAGTTCTGCAACATCACGGTGCTCTACGGGAAAAAGCCCCGCACAAAGGACTCCGCGCAGGTCGTCGCCGAACTGGAAAGCCTCTACGAGCACGGCTGGCGCGCCGGGGTGTTCTTCGTCGACGACAATTTCATCGGCAACAGGAAAAAGCTCAAGAGGGAGATACTGCCGGACATAATCAAATGGAGAAATTACAGGAAACACCCTTTCCCCCTTAACACCGAGGTATCCATAAACCTCGCCGACGACGACGAGCTCCTGGACCTCATGGTCCGCGCGGGCTTCGACACCGTGTTCATCGGCATAGAGTCGCCCCACGAGGAGTCTCTCGCCGAGTGCAATAAGAACCCTAACAGAAGACGCGACATGATGGCGTGCGTGAAGAAAATGCAGCGCCTGGGCCTCGAGGTGCAGGGCGGCTTTATCGTGGGCTTCGACAACGACCCGGCAAACATCTTCGAAAAGGTCATAAGCTTCATCCAGGAAAGCGGCATCGCCACGGCGATGGTCGGCCTCCTGAACGCCCCGCGCGGCACGAGGCTCTTCCAGCGCCTTACAAGCGAAGGCAGGCTCCTTAAAGACATCACGGGCGACAACACCGACTTTTCGATGAACTTTATCCCCAAGATGAACCAGGACTCCCTCATGAAAGGCTACCGGAGGGTCGTGGATACCATTTACTCCCCGAAGCACTACTACCCAAGGGTCATGAAATTCCTCAGGGAATACAAACGGCCTGTGCGGAACAAACCCTCGCACCTCGACCTCAACGGCGTCAAGGCCCTGTTGCGCTCGATGCTCTACCTCGGCGTTTTAGGCAAGGAGAGGTTTCACTACTGGAAGCTCTTCTTCTGGTCGCTGTTTACGAGGCCGCGGCTCTTCCCCCTGGCAATCACCCTTACCATCTACGGGTTCCATTTCCGCAAGATTTTTCAAAAGATATAGCTTTAACATGCCCCCGGCAACGAGGCTGCCCACACCGCCGTGACTCCCCCGCCCGCGATGGATTATACTTAAAACATGAGGCACATTGCGGCCATCTTGTTTGTAATCGTCTTTCCAATTACATCTCACGCCCTTGAGATGCCGGACTCCGGGATAGCAACCCGGCAACAGGAGGCCTCCGCCATGCCCGTTGGCGAGAGGGTCGCCCTATGGGCCGAGAAATTCGTGGGCACCCCCTACGACCCCGACCCGCTCGGCGAGTACGTTACAAGGCAGGTCGTGGTAGCAGACGAACGCGTCGATTGCATGTACCTTACGTTCCGCAGTGTCGAGCTTGCCCTTTCGGGCTCTCCCGATGAGGCCCACGCCCTTGCGCTTGATAAAAGATTCACGGGAAAAGGCATCGAAGAGAACGGCAGGGTAATCAACTACGACGACAGGTTCCAGTATGCCGTGGACATGCTACGAAGCGGCAAATGGGGCACGGACATCACCCCCGACCTCCCCGGCTCGGTCGAGATGGAGGGCTCAAGGGGGATAAAGACCGTCACGGTGCTGCCCCGCGAGGCGATACCCGCGGCCTACGGGCGCCTAAGAAGCGGCGACATGATATTTTTCGTTAAAGACCCTTCAAAGAGGGTGGTCGGCGAGATAATAGGGCACATCGGGATCATTAAACGGGAGGGGGAGGAGCTCTACCTTATCCACGCGAGCGGGAGGAAAAACCGCGGCGGCGAGGTCATGAAGGTGCCGTTTGCCGATTATATAGGCGGCATGCCCTTTGCGGGCATAATGGCAGGACGGTTTTAACTTTTCCTGGCGACCTTCTTCATGGCGCTCAGGAACTCCTTACTGAACTCCGGCTGGAGCTTGCCCAGGCAGACCTTCAGGGCCCTGAACTCCTCTTGCAGGTCATGGAGCTCACTTAAAGATTTATCGACCCTCTCGAAAGCCTCCGATAGCGTAGCCAGTTCCTTCCCTATAAGCTTCAGCCTGTCGTTTAAGACCTTTTCTTCTCTCATCCGTTATTTATTCCTTCTCTGAAATTTGGTCTTCTTCCTGAGCTTTCTGTACTTGTGCTTGCTCATCTTCTTCTTGCGCCATTTTGTGACACTCCCCACTTAACCACCTCCTTTCACCGGGTTTTTTACATTTCCCCAGGCCTGGTCCATAAAGGCCTCAAGCTGCATCTCTATTGCAGAGGACTCCGTGCCGTCGTACGGTATGCTTATTGTGGGCAGGCTGAAGTCCCTGCTGACGGCCCTCATCAGTGCCGTCACTATCGTGCCGGGCATGCAGCCGAAGGGCATAGCGTTTATGACCCCTGCCGCACCCCTGTTTATAAAGTCCACAGCCTTGCCGATGCTGAGGACTGTCTCGCCCTCAAACGTG
>DAOUWH010000019.1 GCA_030667205.1 Nitrospirota bacterium | reverse complement strand
GAACATTCTCGACAAAGAAGCGATGGGTGAGATGTATCCCCGGCTTGTGCTTTCCTTAAAAGCCAAATTGCTTTGTGCCAACCCACTCCATTCTTATCAGAGACCAAAAATCCAGAGCTATTCTGTTAAGCACATAATCGTATGGCAACCAGCCGTATCCCTTATCGCCCCAACTAGTTCCCCATGAATTGCGAATCAGCAAAGCACCTTTTGTCTGCTTGTTACACTTAAGATTCTTGATTTTCTTGTTATCGTCGTAGCCCACTGCAACGATAGCATGTCCCCACTGTGCTTGTTCACCCACGCATGGAAAGGGAATCCCGCCCTTGATATCCGACTGATTAAATGATGGGAATCCAAAAAATCCAAACATGGAGGGTATGCCTGCCGCAAGGAACCTCTTCACATTGGCAAGCACTTTAGCAGGAGGCACATTCTTTCCTAGAGGATCATGGCAGAAATACCTGAGGGCCTCATAGTTATCCGCCACCGAATAGACAAAAGAAGATGGTTCTTCATCAAAGTCAGGCGTTTGATCAGTATATGGCCAGTATTTCTCCGGTGCTATACCGCATAATGCTAATGCTCCCATCGTATTTCTGAGCCAAGCTCCTGTATCGCCAGTCACTCCCATCAGATTTCTGGTAGCCTTATATACAAAAAGGCGGGAGCCTTCAACATGCTTACCAAAAGCACGCTGCTCGAAGTATTCAACAATTCCCACAGCAGCATTTGCGCTACAGGAACCCAACCCCCCCTGGTTCTCAATCGGTGAACACCATTGCCGCAGATCAACTTTTGCTGGTAATGATAGACGTATTTTTTTAGTAGATGAGATACCCAACTTTTTTGCCATTTCCGGGATGTCAGACTGCTCTTCAGTGTAGTCTCGTAGATCGGGCATTGGAGGTAACCACCCTGTGCCAACAATTTCCTTTGTTTCAGCAATTTCTATTTTTTTATACGTAGCATACATTTTACCCCCCCTTTTTAATGGTTAATGTGGTTTTATACATACCTTCCCTACGCTCTCAGAAGACTTTTTTATTGACTCTCGCAGTACCCCTTCTCGTAGGATGTCACCTCTATGGCGCTGGATACCTTGGTAACCGCTGCCGCGGCCAACGGCTTAAGCTTCTTATATCCCGGGGTTGCGGCGTATCTTGTTTGGCCCATTATTCGCTTCTCAGTTGCAATAGCGCTACAATTAACTATTATTTAATAACCACAAACTTTATATAATGGTAATCTCACCCCCCTAAATAAGTCAATAGTATAGCTATTTGGCTTTTTTATCGCGCTATAAGGGATTGATATACAACCGAGAGGAGTTTACCCGAAGTCAATGGAATCCCTTTACTGAAGCGCTTCCCGCGGACGGCTTCAGTCCTCTGCGCTCATAATAAGCGCATGAGGGTTTCATAGGTCCCCATTGAAAATCTCAGCAAAGCGAAGGGAGGCGGGAGCGTGGAGGCACTGCCTCTTTAATCAAAATATCAGAACCTGAAGCTTTGCGGACGGTGTCCGGAAATCAGCCAGTGACTGTGGCGGGAGCGTGTGGGAATCGAACCCACCCTGCCCGCTTTTGGCAGGCAACACTGGATTTGAAGTCCAGGAGGGACACCAGAACCCTATCCGCTCCCAATCGCCTTAGTTGTTGATTCTACAGGTTTTTTGGGGTTTGTGCAAGTTATGCCGATTGCGGTAAAATTGCGGCAGGGGACGGCGTCTGAAAAGAGCTGCTTAATCCTTATCTGGCAGAACACGTTTGAAGGTATAATAACAGGGACAATAACTTCATAGCAGAAAGTCAATGCCGTTTTGCGGCCTGTTTGCGGGAAAAACCCGGGTTTTCAGATAGCGAAAATTAACTTTATCCATTAACGGTTTTGGTATATTAGAGGGAACTGCTCTTTCGGAATATTTTAGAGCCAACAAATCTCAGACAAGGGGGATATACAGTGAAGGCACGGGATTTGATGATACCGCTTCGGGAATACCTGGAGCCGGACGACACATTGAGTGATGCGGCCAGACTTCTGAGGACCGCAAGAAGAAATGAGGAAAAAATCGGCGTCAAGGGGCTCCCCGTGCTCGACAGCGAAGGGATGATGGTCGGTTTTCTCTCCATTGGGGATATTCTTAAGGCTGTTTTCCCGTTCTACATGACCCTGGCGAACCTGGGAAATTTCACGTGGGACGGGATGGTCGTCAATATTGCGGAAAAGGCAGGCCACAGTAAGGTTTCAGAACTCATGACAAAAGAAGTTGTCAGTGTGAAAGAGAACGCTCCCCTCATGGAGTGCGTCGACCACATGCTGAAGAACAACGTCAAGAGGCTTCCCGTCATCGGCGAGGACGGCAAGGTCGTGGGGATTCTCCACGAAAGAGACGTCTTTCTCACCATAACAAAATCAATGCTTGACGAGAACCCAGGGAACGCGAAATGACACATGAAGCCGCTGCCCAGGCACAGCCTGTCGTTACGGACACGACCTTCTGGACCGCCACGGCGATATTCGTAATCGCCTATGCGATAATCGTGTCAGAGAGGGTACACAAGACCGCCGTAGCGATATTCGCCGCCGCGCTGATGATCGTGCTGAAGATACTGGAGCAGCACGAGGCTTTCCACGTGGAGGAGTTCGGTGTGGACTGGAACGTGATATTCCTTCTCATCTCGATGATGATAATAATCAACCTGATGAGGCCCACCGGGATATTCGAATATATAGCCATCAAGAGCGCCAAAATAGCCAAAGGCGAGCCCTTCAGGATAATGGTCATATTTGCCATAGTAACGGCCGTTCTGAGCGCGCTTCTGGACAATGTCACGACCGTGCTTTTAATAGTGCCCGTCACCATACTGATCGCGGACGCCCTCGAGGTCGACCCAATACCATACCTCATCTCCTGCGCCCTTGCATCGAACATCGGCGGCACCGCGACCCTTATCGGCGACCCGCCGAACATAATGATAGCCTCGAAGGCCCAGCTTACCTTTATGGAGTTCGTTTATCATCTGGCCCCCGTGGTCGTTGTGCTGATGGTCGTCTATCTCCTGATAATAAAGGTGATCTGGGGCAGTAAGCTCAAGACCCGCGACGAGCTCAGGCAGAGGGTCCTGGACATGAACGAGAACGAGGCCATCAAAGACCCCGTGATGCTTAAAAAATCCCTCTTCGTCCTGGGTGTCGTCCTGACAGGCTTTGTATTCCACGGCATGCTCCACCTGCAGCCCGCCACTATCGCGCTGTTCGGGGCTGGGCTTTTGCTCTTGCTTTCCGGAACCAGCAACCCGCACCATGTGCTTGCGGAGGTGGAATGGCCCACAATATTCTTCTTCATGGGCCTTTTCATAATCGTGGGGGGCGTGGCAAAGGTCGGGCTTATCAAATGGATGTCGCTTCAGATGCTGGACCTGACGCAGGGCAACATGTTCGCCACATCGATGGTCATAATGTGGTTTTCCGCGTTTGCCTCGGCAATAGTGGACAACATCCCCTATGTCGCCACGATGAACCCACTGGTTATCGACATGGCAAAACAGCTATGGCCGAACCTCTCGGGCACCCAGCTCCTGCACCATCCGGACCTGATGCCCGTGTGGTGGTCGCTGGCGCTGGGGGCCTGCCTCGGTGGCAACGGCTCCGCAATAGGCGCTTCGGCAAATGTCATAGTGGTAGGCATGTCCGAAAGGATAGACAAGAAAATAACCTTCCTGAAATTCATGCTCTATGGCATGCCCGTAATGCTAATAACCGTGGCAATTGCGACCGTCTATGTCTGGCTCAGGTATTACGTGTTGCAAATATAGCTTAAAGAAATTGATATACAACCAAGAGGCGTTTATCAAAGGTTAATTAAACCCTTTTACCGCAGTGCTTTCCGGGGCTGCTCCGGCCCCGGCCTAATACTTGACAAAATCACTAAAGTATTTTATCTTTAATCTATGCTGAGATTATCCACAAAAGGACAGTACGGCGTGAGGGCGATGTTCGAGATAGCAAAGGGCGATCCCGAAAAGCCCACCAATATCAGGCAGATAGCCGAAAGGCAGGACGTCTCGGTGGCATACCTCGAACAGATCCTGAACACCCTCAGGCGCGCGGGCCTCATCCAGAGCATCAAGGGCCCCGGCGGGGGATACATCCTGAGTAAAACGCCCTCGGAAATCGCCATCGGCGAGATTTTAAAGGAGCTCGAAGGCCCGGTGGCCATTACCTCGTGCCTGGACCCCGAGGAGGGCTGCTCGCGCGTGGAGACCTGTGTGACGCATCTCCTGTGGAGGTCGCTGGGAGAGAAGATACAGGACTTCCTTAACACCATAACGCTTGAGGACCTGCTGAATGAGGAGGCCCTTCTCAAGGAGGCCGGCACTACCAGGACCATCAGCCTGACGTGGGGTACCACAGGATGACCCTTAAGTTCGTAGAGAACGTAAAGGCCGACGTAACGACCGACGTGGTGTACATGATGTGCCCCATGCACCTTCTGAAGCTCGAGGAGATGATGAGCACCCTCGAGCCGGGCCAGGTGCTGGAGATAATGACGGACTACGACGGCGCGCTTGAAGACATCCCGGGCTGGTGCGAAAAAACGGGGAACGAGTTCCTCGGCATAGAGGAGATAGAGAACTACTTCAAGTTCTACATAAGGAAAAAAGCGCATTGAAAGGGGGAATTAAAAAATGAGCACACATTATTTCGACCATGTCGCCACGACCCCCCTGAGGGAAGAGGCCCTCGAGGCGATGCTCCCGTACCTCAAGGAGGATTTCGGAAACCCCTTAAGCCAGTACGAAGCCGGCGCCAGGGCAAAGGCGGCCATCGAGGAGGCAAGGGAGAAGGTCGCATCGCTGATAGGCGTGAGGCCCTCCGGGATAATTTTTACGGCAAGCGGCGCGGAGTCCAACAACTTCGCCATCAGGGGCGCCGCCCTTGCTAGACAGGACAAGGGCACCCACATAGTCGTCTCGAAGGTAGAGCACCACTCGATACTTAATCCCGCGCGGTTCCTTGAGAAGTCCGGCTTCGTGGTGAGCTACCTCCCGGTGGACGAGCACGGCCTCGTCGACCCCGAGGTCTTACGAAAATCCATCACCGACGAGACAGTCCTGGTATCCATAATCCACGCAAGCCCCGAGGTGGGCACCATAGAACCGATTAAAGAGCTGGCTGCGGTGGCAAAGGAGCGGGGAGTGCTCTTTCACACCGATGCCGTTGCCTCGGCCGGAAACATCATGGTTGACGTCGGAGAGCTCGGCGTGGACCTCATGAGCCTCTCGGCACACCAGTTCGGAGGACCCAAGGGCGCGGCCGCGCTTTACGTGAAAGAGGGCATGAGGATAGTGCCCCTCATCTACGGCGGCATACAGGAAAGCGGCCGGAGGGCAGGCACCGAGAACGTCCCGGCCATCGTGGGCATGGGCCGCGCTGCGGAGCTTGCGGCCTCCGAGGTTGCGGATAACGCCAAGCGGCTCACTAAGATGCGCGACAGGCTTATAGAGGGCATCTTAAAGGTCCCCAACGTGCATCTCACCGGCCACCGCACCAAGAGGCTTCCGGGCCACGCGAGCTTCGTAGTGGAGTTCATCGAGGGAGAGGCCATGCTCCTTATGCTCGCGGCCAAGGGCATATACGTGGCAAGCGGCTCGGCGTGCTCCTCGAAGGCCTTAAAGGCGTCGCCGGTGCTCCTTTCGATGGGTGTATCGGCAAGCCTCGCGCAGGGCTCGGTCGTATTCACCATGGGAGGCGAAAGCACCGACGAGGACGTCGACTACGCCATTGAGGAATTCCCGAAGGTCATAACCAGGCTGAGAGAAATCTCGCCCTATGCCGGAGGCTGGGGCGGTCAGGAGGAGTCAGGATAATGTATTCCGAAAAAGTAATGGACCACTTCATGAACCCGCGAAACGTGGGCGAGATTGAAAACCCCGACGGCGTCGGCGAGGAAGGCAACCCCACGTGCGGGGACGTAATGAGGATATCGATCAAGGTCGAGGGCGACAGGATAGTCGATGCCAAGTTCAAGACGTTCGGCTGCGGCGCGGCCATAGCCGTAAGCAGCATGATCACGGAGATGGTAAAGGGCAAGACCCTCGATGAGGCCCTTTCTATCTCAAAGCAGAACATCGCGGATGAACTCGGCGGGCTTCCGGCCCAGAAGCTGCACTGCTCGGTCCTCGGCTCCGACGCCCTCAGGATGGCGATAGAGGACTACAGAAGCAGGCAGAAGAAGTAGTTGACGCGTTTGAAAACATCACCACGCCCGGAGCAGGGCTACGGCATCGTGGAGACCGCCCTGGTCGTAATCGCCGTGGCGCTCCTGATCGCCGTGGTCGTAAACCACTACGGGCGCAACATAAGCTCAATCAGGCAGACCGCCCTGCGGTCAGAGCTCGCTACCCTCCGCAACACCATAAGCATCTTCAGCGCCGTAAAAAGCAGATGCCCCGATACCCTCTATGAGCTTGTGACGGCAGAGTTCGCATTGCCATACACCGAAGGCCCCATAATTGGGGGCAAACGCGACGAGGAACAGACAATCATCCTCGAGAGGAAACGCATCTTCAGGGCCGAATACCTGAAGGCCTACGCCCTGGACTCAGAAAACAACATCCTGGACTCTTTCGGACATCCCTACCGCTACGACACCGCCGACTGCTCCGTCCGCTCAAGGACGCCGGGCTACGAGCACCTGTAATAAGACACTTGCCTCTGCCCACCTAAATCAAAAGCGTCTTCGCCCGGTTGCGCAAAGGGCGATAATCTTGCCGAGGCGCTGTACCCGAAACACTATGTCCGGGCCGGTGGAAAATACGAGGTCTCATGCGCCGGGGCGGGCCCGGGAGCCCGGGAAACCTCCCTGTTTCCCGCCAGTGGCCTTGTGTTATTATATTTAGATAACATGGAGCAATAAGGAGAAACCGGTGCTAAAAAAGAAGGACAACTATATAGTTGCAATAGTGGGCGCCACGGGCGCGGTTGGAAACGAAATGATAGAGACCCTCGATCAGAGGGACTTCCCTGTCGAGAAGCTCAGGCTCTTCGCCTCGGAGCGCTCGCTGGGCAAGACGCTCCCTTTCAGGGGAAGCGAGATACCGGTGGAGACCATCGATGAGAACTCTTTCAAGGGCATAGACATCGCGCTTTTCTCGGCCGGCGGAGACCGTTCGAAGAAGTGGGCCCCGGTTGCCGCGAAGTCCGGCTGCGTGGTCGTTGACAACTCAAGCGCGTGGAGGATGGACCCCGAGGTCCCGCTCGTCGTGCCAGAGGTAAACCCCGAGGACATCAAAAAGCACAAGGGGATAATCGCAAACCCCAACTGCTCGACCATCCAGATGGTCGTTGTGCTGAAACCCATCCACGACGCCGCAAAGATAAAGAGGGTCGTGGTCACGACGTTCCAGAGCGTCTCGGGCACGGGAAAGAAGGCAATGGATGAGCTCGTCGAACAGACAAAGGACATCCTCAATTTCAAGGAGCCCCGATGCGAGGTCTACCCGCACCAGATTGCCTTCAACGTACTGCCGCATATAGACGAATTCCTTGAAAGCGGCTACACCAGGGAAGAGATGAAGATGGTCAACGAGACCAAGAAGATAATGGGGGACGACTCCATAAAAATCACCGCCACGACCGTCAGGGTTCCTGTGTTCAGGTGCCACTCCGAGAGCCTGAACATAGAGACGGAGAAGAAGATCTCGCCCAACGAGACGCGGGCCGCCCTTGCCGCCGCGCCGGGCATCGTGGTCTTCGACGCGCCGGACAAGAACGTCTACCCGCTTCCCGTTGACGTGGCCGGCAAGGACGATACCTACGTGGGCAGGGTCCGCGAGGACGACTCCGTGGAATGCGGCATCAACCTCTGGATTGTGGCCGACAACCTTCGTAAAGGCGCGGCCCTGAACGCCGTGCAGATAGCCGAGAAGCTCGTCGAAGGGGCATAACCCCGTCCCGGGGGAGGGTTAAAACCCCGGCAGCCAGGCAGGGTTGAGGTGGCTTCGCTCCGCTCGCAATAACGGTTTCTATCGGCAAATCAGGCTGCCCGTGGCACCACTGTAAAGCGCCAGTGGCGCCCCCTTGACATGGGAAGCGGTTTTGGTGTAAATTTTTAGGTTACGGGATTACGTCTTCCGTAAATTCTTCCGGAAAGGGGGGGTAAAGGATTGCACGCTTTAGGCACCCATCTCTTAATAGATTTAAAAGACTGCAACCCCGGGCGCCTCGACAGCATCAAGGACGTCCAGGACGCGATGGTCTCGGCGGCCAAAAAGGCCGACGCCACGATCGTAGACGTATCGTTCCACGAGTTTAATCCCATCGGCATAAGCGGAATGGTCATCATAGCGGAGTCCCACCTGAGCATTCATACCTGGCCGGAGTACGGCTACGCGGCGGTAGACATCTTCACTTGCGGGGATCAGATAAAACCCCAGGAGGCGGCCGCGTATTTAATCGAGCGTTTCGAGTGCAAGAACCCCTCTGTGTCGGAAATAAAAAGGGGGATATTGACCCCCTTCGACAAGCAACTGCCGCACAAGATATCCGGGACAAAACTCCAGGCCGTATCTTAAAAGTTATTTTTTATCCGAAAGCGCCGAGATCCCCGGCAGTTCCTTGCCCTCAAGGAGCTGAAGCGACGCGCCCCCGCCTGTGGATATGAACGAGATAGAGTCCGAGACCCCCGCCCTGTGCACCGCGAGGTCGGTATCGCCGCCGCCCACTACGGTGAGGGCATAGGCATCGGCCACCGCGCGGGCGATGGCGAAAGTGCCCCTTGAGAACGCGTCTATCTCAAAGACCCCCATCGGGCCGTTCCATATCACTGTCTTGGCGTTCTGTATGGCCTCGGCAAACAGCCTGCACGAGGCAGGCCCTATGTCAAGCGCGCGCCAGCCCTTGGGGATCTCCTGCGTGGTGACGATCTTTGTCTCCGCCCCGGGCTCGATGCTCTGCGCTATTACACAGTCCACGGGCAGGTAGAACTTCACCCCGTACTTTTTGAGGTTATCCCTTATCCTCTCGGCAAGCCCGAGCATATCGGTCTCAACGAGCGAGTCCCCGACCTCAAAACCCATGGCCTTGATGAAAGTGAAGGCCATGCCGCCGCCCACTATGACCTTGTCCACCTTGTCCTGGAAGTTTTCAAGCACCCCTATCTTGCCCGAGACCTTTGCCCCGCCAAGTATCGCCACGAAGGGCCTCACCGGGTCGCTGACCGTGCCCCTGAGGTACTCTACCTCTTTCTTAAGCAGGAAACCCGCCGCCGCGGGGATGAACTTCGGGATACCCACTACCGAGGCGTGGTTCCTGTGGGCCGCGCCCAAGGCGTCGTTGAGGTAGACGTCGGCAAGCCCGGCAAGGGCCTTTGCGAACCCCTCGTCATTGGCCTCCTCGCCGGGGTCGAACCTCATGTTCTCAAGTACCATGACGTCCCCGGCCCGCATCTTTTCACCCGCCTTCTGCACCTCGGGCCCCACACATTCGGGGACAAACAGCACCTCCTTGTTCAGTAGGCGCTGGAGCCTCTTGGCCACAGGGGCCAGGCTGTAGCGCTGGTCGGGTTTTCCCTTCGGCCTTCCGAGGTGAGAGGCAAGGATAACCTTCGCCCCCTCGTCCATGCAGTAGTTTATGGTCGGTAGCGAGGAGCGAATTCTCCTGTCATCATTTATCATGAGGTTTTCGTCTATGGGGACGTTGAAATCGACCCTGATAAAAACCCTCTTGCCCTTGACGTTGACGTCCTCGACGGTCAGTTTGTTCAACAGCCCGATATTCATATCAGCCAGCCTGCTTTGAGATGTAAATAATCAGGTCCCTGAGCCTGGAGCTGTAGCCAATCTCGTTGTCGTACCATGAAAGGACCTTGACCATCCGCCCCTCGACAACCTTGGTTACAGCTGCGTCCACTATGGAGGAATGGGGATTGCCATTGAAGTCTATGGAGACCAGCGGTTCTTCGACGTACTGCAGGATCCCCTTCATCGGCCCCTCGGCAGCCCGCTTGAGGGCGGCGTTGACATCTTCCGCAGTGGTGTCCCTGTTAAGCTCGGCAACGAGGTCAACCACCGATACGTTCGGCGTGGGCACCCTTATTGACATCCCGTCGAGCTTGCCCTGAAGCTCCGGGAGCACGAGCCCCACGGCCCTGGCCGCCCCCGTAGTGGTGGGTATCATGCTCAGGGTGGCCGCCCTGGCGCGCCTGAGGTCCTTGTGCGGCAGGTCGAGTATCCTCTGGTCGTTGGTGAAGGAGTGTATCGTCGTCATGAGGCCCCAGACGATGCCGAACTCCTGGTGCAGCACCTTGGCCAGCGGGGCAAGGCAGTTGGTCGTGCAGGAGGCGTTGGAGATAACCTTGTGCTCCTTGGGGTCGAGCGTTTCCTCGTTGACGCCCATGCACACGGTAACATCGGGCCCTTTTGCCGGCGCCGAGATTATTACCCAGCCGGCCCCGGCATCAATATGCTTGCTCGCCGAGGCCTTGTCGGCAAACCTGCCGGTGGACTCCACCACGACGTCCACTCCGAGCTCTTTCCACGGCAGCTTCGATGGGTCTGTCTCGGCCATGACCTTGACGTCATGGCCGTCTATGGTGATTACGCCCTCGGAGGACTTCACCTCTCCCCCGAAAGCACCATGCACGGAGTCATACTTCAGAAGATGCGCCAGGGTGTTAGGGTCGGTAAGGTCGTTTACCGCCACTATATCTATCTCGTCGTGCCCGCGGCACGTTCTCAAAAAGTTTCTCCCAATCCTGCCGAACCCGTTTATTGCAACCTTCAATGGCATAAAAATACCTCCCTAAAACGATTTAATACCGTTCATCACGAACCCTGTCCTTACTTTCGGATAGAAATATGTGGATTTCGGCGGCATCCGGGCAGAGCCCAGAGCGACTTTTTCTATGTCGCCTACCCCGGTGGGGTTAAGGAAGAACGCGGCGTCGTACTTTCCCTCGTCTACCATCCTCTTTGACTTTTCGACGTCCATCTCATAGTGGCAGTCGGCCATGTCAAGGAGTTTGTCAAAGACTATCTCGTGGAGCACGACCACATCGATGTCCCTGATGGCGGGGTTGAGGCCCTCGAGGCCGCCGCCGCGGTAATTGAGAATATAAAGGCTCCCTTTGATGTAAAGCCCGAAATTATGGGCCTGCCCGTTTAGCGCCCCGATTATGTCCGTATCGGGGGAGATCTCCTCGACGTCAAAGCGCTTCTTCAGCTTCTCAAGCAAACCGTCCGGGGCCTCAACGTTAACAAGTCTGTGGGTGGGCAGTATGGAAAGGCCCTCGTCCCGTGTATTCGCAAAGAACATAAGCACATAGTCGAAGGGCTCATCAGGGCCGGCATCGGGCACTTTGCGTCTCATCTCCCGCCGGTAATCAAATGCGGTCTCGTACCTGTGGTGCCCGTCGGCTATAAAGATGTCCTTGTCCGCAAGGTCTTCCCGTATCTCATTTACGAGGGCTTCGTCATCTATCAGCCAGAAGCGGTGCACCGCTCCGTCGGGGTCCTCGGCCTCCATGTACGGGGGCGCCTCGGTTACCCGTGCAAGGGCTTTTGATGCCCTTTTCCCGGGGCTCGAGTACAGGGAGAATATGGGGCTTGTGTTCGCCCCGGCCCGCTCAAGGAGGGCAAGCCTGTCGTACTTGGGCTTTGAGTGCGTGTCCTCGTGCGGGTAGACGCCATCGCCAAGCTCCACGAGCTTCAGCAGCCCGAAAAAACCCGTCAGGCTCATCCTTCTTCCCCTGAGGGTGTATTCCATCCTGTATGCATAAAAAGCATGTTTCTCACTCCTTACGAGCACGCCCTCCGAAAGCCAGTCCTCAAGATAGCCTGCCGCCCTGCT
>DAOUWH010000095.1 GCA_030667205.1 Nitrospirota bacterium | reverse complement strand
TTGTCCCCTTGACACTGATAAGCATGATAAATTATTATAAAT
Source organism: Nitrospirota bacterium (assembly GCA_030667205.1). Taxonomy (GTDB): domain Bacteria; phylum Nitrospirota; class Thermodesulfovibrionia; order Thermodesulfovibrionales; family JdFR-86; genus DAOUWH01. Next base: position 6,430 of record DAOUWH010000095.1, on the reverse strand, counting down.
CCTTTATTATCAGCCACTAATGAAAATATAAAAAATGTGGTTTTTGCAAGGGCGCTTAAAAAATGTTATCTTATCTATTAACCCTTTCCAAGGGGATTTCAACGACTTCTGCCTGAAAGGGGGCAAGCTAAATGTTGATAATCGGAGAAAAGCTGAGCATCATAGCCAAGCGGGTCAGAGAGGCCATGACGAACAAGGACAAGGGTCCTATCCAGGAAATCGCAAAGGCCCAGGCCGTCGCGGGCGCTGGCATGATAGACGCCAACATCGGCCCTGCCGAGGACGGGGGCGAGGACCTCATGCAGTGGATGGTAACTACTATCCAGGAAGCCGTCCAGCTTCCGGTCTGCCTTGACACCACAAACCATTCGGCTATCGAGGCCGGGCTCAAGGTCCACAACAACGAATGGGGACGCGCCCTCATCAACTCCACCTCGAACGATCCCGAAAGGTTCCCGATCCTTGAGCTTGGCGCGAAGTACAACGCCCAGGTGATCGCCCTTACGGTGGGCAAGGGAGGCCTTCCCGCCGACGCTGAAGAGAGGGCCGGCATAGCGGCCGAGATCATGGCCAGGGCAATGGAATACGGCGTGCCCATCGAAGACCTCTATCTCGACCCCCTGGTGCTCCAGATAGCGACCACCCAGGACCAGGCCCTCCACGTGCTAAAGACGATAAAGATGTCCCAGGAGCTTAACGACCCGCCGATGAAGACCGTGGTGGGCCTGAGCAACATCTCAAACGGATGCCCGAAGCACCTGAGGCCGATACTGAACAAATATTTCCTTATGCTCCTGATATACGAAGGTCTGACCGCCGCCATCGCGGATCCCGTCGAGGTGGCAGAGACAGTGAAAACCTATGACGTGATAATGGGCAATACCCTTTATGCCCATTCTTATCTTGAGATGTAGGAGGTTTTAAAAAAATGCCATTTACACCCCCGAAAGAGAGCTATTCCGGCAAGGTATACGGCGTTGGCGTTGGCGAGGGCGACAGTGCGGTGACCGTCGGAGGAGAAAACGTCCTGCCCTTCCACAGCTTCGAGGGCGAGACTCCAAACAAGCCAATAATTGCATATGAGATACAGGACGTGCCGCCTTCGGATTGGCCCAAAGACGTCCAGGAACCTTTTAAGGACGTCTCCGGCGACCCGGTCCAGTGGGCAAAGTTCTGCCAGGACACCCTTAAAGCAAAAGCAATCGCCCTGAGGCTCGTCGGCACGCACCCCGACATGGAGGACCGCTCCGTCGAGGACGCCGTAAAGACCGTTACGGACGTGCTCGGGGCCATTGAGGTGCCGCTTGTAATACTCGGCTCAAACCACGCTGAAAAGGACGCTGCGGTGCTCGTCGCCGTCTCGGAGGCCGCAAAGGACCGCAACTGCGTAATCGGCAAGGCACAGGAGGCAAACTACAAGACCATAGCCGCCGCCGCGATAGCTAACAACCACAAGCTCATCGCCATGAGCGAGCTCGACATAAACCTCTCCAAGCAGCTCAACATCCTCCTCACCCAGATGGGCTTCGACAAGGAAAAGCTCATAACGGACCCCATGTCATCGGCGCTGGGCTACGGCCTCGAATACACCTATTCTGTCATGGAGAGGATACGGCTTGCGGCCCTGACCCAGAACGACGAGACGATGCAGCCCCCGATGCTCGGGGACGTGGGCGTCTATGTCTGGAAGACCAAGGAGACACATGCCCCGGAGAGCGACCTGCCGGAGTGGGGTTCCCTGCCCGAAAGGGGCATCGCATGGGAGGCCGTCACGGCGACATCGCTCCTTATTGCAGGGGCTGAGCTTCTTGTAATGAGACACCCGAAGGCTGTCGATGCGGTTGATAAATTTATCGCGGAAATGGAGGGTTAGGCCATGGCACTTACAGGCGTTGCAATATTCAAGCTCCTTCCCAAGACCAACTGCAAGAAGTGCGGTTTTCCCACATGTCTCGCGTTTGCGATGAAACTGGCCCAGAGGCAGACCGAGCTTGACCTGTGCCCCGATGTATCGGACGAGGCAAAGGCCCAGCTCGGCGAGGCATCCGCGCCGCCGATCAGGCCGATAACCCTCGGTGCCGGAGACAAGGCCGTCAAGATGGGCGAAGAGACGGTCATGTTCAGGCACGAGAAGAAGTTCGTAAACCCCTGCGCATTAGCAGTGGAGATAAAGGACACCGAGGACGAGGCCGCAGCTTCCGAGAAGGTACAGGCGGTCCTCGACTCCGAGATAAACAGGGTCGGCCAGTTCCTGAGGGTCGACGCCATCGTGCTTTCAAACGACTCCGGCGATGCCGGAAAGCTCGAGGCGCTTGCGAAACTGGTTGCCGGGAAGGCCCCTGACGTGCCCGTAATCATATCAACCGCCGATGCGCAGGCCGGCGAGGCGGCCTTAAAATCTTTTGAAGGCAAAAAGCCGGTGCTCTACGGGGCCACGGCGGACAACCTCGATGCGATGGCCGCAGCGGCCAAGGCTGCCGGGGCCACTCTGGGCATCAAGGCCGGAAGCCCTGACGAGCTTTCGGAGCTTACCGAGAAGGCCAAGGCCCAGGGCGTAGAGGACATCGTCATGGATTCCGGCGCGAGAAAAGCGGGCGAGATAATCAGGGACAACACCCTTATCCGCAGGGCTGCCCTTAAGAAGAGTTTTAAGCCTCTGGGCTACCCTACAATCACCTTTGCGGTCAGGGAGGACTCCCTGCTTGAGGCGCTCGTAGTCGCGACGGGAATCGCGAAGTACTCCTCCATAATCGTGCTTTCAAGCATCGAGAAGTGGAAGAACCTCGCCCTGTTCACTCTAAGGCAGAACATCTACACCGACCCGCAGGTGCCGATGCAGGTCGAGCAGAAGGTGTACGATATCGGCGAGCCGGCAAAGAACGCCCCGCTCCTGATAACCACCAATTTCTCGCTCACCTACTTCATCGTCTCCGGCGAGGTCGAAAACAGCAGAATACCTACGAGGCTTGCCGTCATGGACTGCGAAGGGCTTTCGGTGCTGACGGCATGGGCCGCGGGCAAGTTCACCGCAACCAAGATAGCGCAGTTCATAAAGGAAAGCGGCGTGGAGGACAACATTGAGCACCGCGAGCTCATAATCCCCGGCTATGTCGCCATTCTAAGCGGCGCCATCGAGGACAAGCTCGAAGGCTGGAAGATAACGGTTGGACCGCGTGAGGCCAATGCGCTGCCTGCGTTCCTTAAATCAAGGGAAGCGGCGTAGCAAGTTGCGTTTGCACGGAAAATATATAAAAATAAAGTATGGTCATTGCAGAAACCTGCAGAGTTGCTAATTATCAGGAGGTAACTGATGTCTAAGATAATCGCCTCGGCCGCAATCCGGGGGGCGAACGCACTTGTCAATCAGGCAGAGGAAATGCTTGAAAAAGCCATCGCTGAGCATGGCGCGGATTACAAGTTCGAGTTCCCCGATACTGCATTCTACCTTCCGATGGTATATGCCATGACCGCCTTTCCGGTCAAGACCCTCGAGGACATGAGAGTCGCCCTCGGGCATGCCAAGGAAATGCTCCACCCGGAGCCGGAGGAGCACCTCTGGAAACCCTACCTCGGGGAGGCGCTGGACTCCGGGATGGCGACCCTCTTTGCCGAGGAGATAATCCTCGCCCTCAGATATGTCGAGGGCCTTGAGCCCGCAAAAGACCCTGACACCGGGTTTGAATACAACGGCTTTATCACAGACACCATACAGCGAAACCTCGGCATTCAGCTCGTTGACGGCTCGATGCCCGGGTTTGCTGCCATCATAGGGGCCGCCCCGGACGAAGACAAGGCGGTCACTATAGTAAGAGAACTTCAGGAAAAGAATATCCTTACGTTCCTGTCCGGCAATGTAAATGGAAACAGCGTTACCAAGCAACTCCTCAACAAGGGCGTTGAGCTTGGCTGGGATTCAAGAATAGTGCCTCTCGGGCCGGACACCATCCACACCCTGTATGCCCTGGACTGGGCGGTCAGGGCGTCGCTGATATTCGGCGGCAAGAAGCCGGGCGACTACAGAGGACACCTCAAGTACCAGAAAGACAGGGTCTTTGCCTTCGCGATGGTGCTGGGCCCGCTTGACGACATAATCTGGTCTACGGGGGCCGGCGCGATAAACATGGGGTTCCCCGCGATGGCCGACAGCGACGTGCCTGTCATACATCCAACAGGCGTATGTACCTACGAGGAAGTCGACAAGGAACTCGACCATTCAGTAATAGTCCAGAGGACCATTGAGATGCGGGGCCTCAAGATTACTGTGGAGAAGCCCCCTATTCCGGTCTCCTACGGCCCGGCCTTCGAGGGCGAGCGCATCAGGAAAGACGATATGTTCATCGAGTTCGGCGGGCAGAGGACTACTGCCTTCGAGCTTGTGAAGATGAAGGAGCCCGAAGAGGTCGAGGACGGCAAGATAACCATCGTCGGCGACAACTGGAAAGAGCTATACGAACAGGGCGGCAAGATGCCGCTGGGCATCGTCATAGAGGTCGCCGGCAGGAAGATGCAGAAGGACTTCGAGTCCGTCATAGAGAGGAGGATACACCACTCTATAAACGAGGCCCAGGGCCTATGGCACATGGGCCAGCGCGACCTTAACTGGGTAAGAATTAACCACAACGCAAAGAAAGAGGGAATAGACCTCGAGCACCTCGGGATTATTTTCACCACGATGCTTAAGCACATGTTCAAGAGCATCGTGGACAAGGTGCAGGTCACCCTTTATACCGTGGAAGAAGACGTCGTCAGGGTACGTGACGAGGCATGGGCTATCTACAAGGAGCGCGACAAGAGGCTCGGCTCGCTCACTGACGAGGCCGTGGACATCTTTTACTCGTGCCTACTGTGCCAGTCGTTCGCCCCGAGCCATGTCTGCGTCATAACCCCCGAGAGGCTCGGCCTCTGCGGGGCCTTCAACTGGCTCGACTGCAAGGCCGCGTTCGAGATTGACCCCACGGGCGGCAACCAGCCTATAGAGAAGGGGCAGCTCCTCGACAACAAGTTCGGCCGCTACTCGGGCGTTGACGACTACCTCGTAAAGGCCTCCGGGGAGGGGTTGAGACCCTTAACCTTTACACCATAATGGAAAACCCGATGACCTCATGCGGTTGCTTCGAGTGCATCATAGCCATAGTACCCGAGGCAAACGGCATAATGATAGTGCAGAGGGGCCATACTGAAATGACCCCGATTGGTATGAAGTTTTCAACCCTTGCCGGCTCGGTTGGAGGCGGCCTCGTGGCGCCGGGCTTCATGGGCATCGGAAGGAACTTCATCACCAGCAAAAAGTTTTTAAGCGGCGACGGCGGCATAAAGCGAATCGTCTGGATGACAAAGAACCTCAAGGAAGGCCTTAAAGAAGACTTCGAAAAGAGGGCCGCGGACGAAGGCGTCCCCGACCTCCTTGACAAGATAGCCGACGAGGACATCGCCGAAGATTCTGAAAAGCTCTTGGAGTTCCTCTCCGGGGTGGGACACCCCGCCCTTGAGATGGACCCCATGCTATAGGAGGGTAACACGTGGGAAACGATAAATCCGTGGAAAAGCGAATACACAGCGCCACACCGGCCTCGGAGCAGATAATCGAGTGGGCCAAGGCCCACGGCTATAAGACTTGCTTCGACAGGGCCGACGATTTAAAACCCTGCCCTATCGGCGAGAGCGGCGCATGTTGCAGGGTCTGCCACATGGGCCCGTGCAGGTTCGTCGGCAAGAACGCCGAGGAGGAGGCGCGCGGCGTCTGCGGAGCAACGCTTGCGACAGTAGCCGCCAGAAACCTCGTAAGGATGATCGCGGGCGGCACCGCCGCACACTCGGACCATGCAAGGGATATGGCTTTAACCCTCCTTGCGACGGCCAAGGGCGAGGCCAAGGACTTCAGGATCGCCGACGTCAAGAAACTTTATAAGGTAGCCGAAATACTGGACATTGAGTTCGGAGACGGGCGCGACATAAACGAGGTCGCACGCGAGGTGGCCGAGAAACTTCTTGAGGACTTCGGCCGCCAGGACGGCGAAATATGCTACGCAAAACGCGCCCCGCAAAAGACGTACGAACGCTGGAAGAAATGGGGAATAGTGCCCAGGGGCGTAGACCGCGAGGTGGTCGAGGCAATGCACAGGACCTCTGTCGGCGTGGACCACGAGCCGGACCACATCCTCACCCACGGGCTGAGGACCGCGCTTGCGGATGGATGGGCAGGGTGCATGATATCCACGGACATAACAGACATACTCTTCGGCACGCCAAAGCCCATCAAGGCAGAGGCCAGTTTCGGCATCTTCAAAGAAGACGAGGTAAACCTCATAGTGCATGGCCACGAGCCCACGCTTGCCGAGATAATCGTGGATACGGCCTCCGAGCCGGAACTCCTTGAGTACGCAAAGTCCAAGGGAGCAAACGGCATCAACCTCGGCGGCATGTGCTGTAC
>DAOUWH010000154.1 GCA_030667205.1 Nitrospirota bacterium | reverse complement strand
TCCTCCTACATCTTCTGGACCCTTATGCTCGGGATATTCGTGGTCGTGCTGGCGGCCATGGGGCTTGACTTCATGAAGTTCAAAGTGGCGGGAATGAGACCCGATGCCCTGATAAAGAGCTTCCTTTTCAAGGCTACGTTCCTTAGTTCCTCTCCGCCGGTGGCGTTCGCAAGCTATGCCGCCGCCATCGGGGCGTTATTTGCAATCTGGAACTGGGGCGGTGTCCTCAGAAGGATCATCAATGTCTCCGGCGTTTCCCCCGACATCCTCGATGAGATAACCTACAAGAGCATCGCAATCGGGTTTCCGCTATTCACGCTCGGAGGGCTAATCTTCGGCGCAATATGGGCCGACCAGGCATGGGGCGTGTACTGGAGCTGGGACCCGAAGGAGACGTGGTCGCTGATTACGTGGTTTGTCTACGCCTTCTTCCTGCACGCAAGGCTCCTGAGGGGCTGGAAGGGGCATAAGATATCGGCCGTGGCAGTCATTGGCTTTATATCCGTGATGTTCACCTACCTGGGGGTAAACCTGCTGCTGAGCGGACTGCACGCCTACGGAAGCGGTTAATGCCTTCGGGCGGGGGAAGGGGCCTTGAACCTCAAGACCAAATACATAGTGCTTGTTACAAGCATCCTGATGCTCGTCATCGGCATTACGGAATACAGGCACCTCCAGATACACAAAGCCGAGATGCTCGCCGACGGCAGGGGGAAGGCCATGCTCATCGCCGAGATAATAAAGAACGGCCTTACCACCATAATGACCGAGGAGCGGCACACCGAACTTCCGGGGTTTTTCAAGACCATGGTATCGAGCGAGATAGGGGCCGTCAGGCTGATGAGGCTCGACGGCACCGTAATCGGCTCCTCGGACGCCTCTGAGGTCGGCACCGTAAGGGCTGTTGAAAGCCCCGCTATCACCACGCAAGGCAAAAACCCTCTCCATTCCATACAGCTTCCCATTTACAACGAAAAGCCCTGCCTCATGTGCCATTGGGGAGAGCCCGACGTAATCGCAATGCTCTCGGTAGATATGCCGGCCAAAAAGACGCTCGAAAGGATACGGGACAGGGAAGAAAAAACAATATTGACCTTCATCGTCGCGCTTCTTACACTTTCCGTCTCGCTCGCCATAATAACGGTATTTCTCGTGACAAAGCCCATCAAAGGCATTATAGACACCATGCGCAAGGTCAGGGAAGGCGACCTCAAGGTGCGTTTCCTGACCAGCCGGACCGACGAGATAGGCTCCCTCGCCGAAAGCCTCAACGCCATGCTGTTTGAGCTCAGCAAAACAAGGGCCGAACTTCTGAAGTGCCACGAAACCGACATGCAGAAGGTAGAGAAAATGGCCACCGTCGGAGAGCTTGCGGCAGCCATAGCACATGACATCAAAAATCCCCTTGCAGGCATAAGCGGCGCGATACAGGTGTTTGCGGAAGACTTCTCCGACGACGACCCGCGCAAGGAGATAATAAACGAAGTGCTTCTTGAGATCGACCGCCTCGACCGCTCGGTCAAGGACCTCCTGCGCTATGCACGGCCGCCCTCGCCCAACTTCATCAAGACCTTCATTGTCCCCATAATCGAGCGGGTTGTCCGGCTGATCTCGGTACAGGCGAAAATTCAGAACATCGGCATCGAAATGAAGCCCGCAGAGGCCGCCCGCGAGATATATGTTGACCCGGAACAGATACAACAGGTATTCTTGAATATAATAGTTAACGCAATGCACTCTATGAGAGAAGAGGGAGGTAAGCTTACTATCGCAACGTCCTTTAATCTCAAGACAGGGATGGCCGAAGTTACATTCAGCGATACCGGCCCAGGTATTCCCGAGCACAACCTGGAAAACATATTCAAACCGTTTTTCACCACAAAGCACACAGGCACGGGGCTGGGACTGGCAATAAGCAAAAACACCGTCGAGAAACACGGGGGGACGATCCTCGTGGAGAGCCGGGTGGGCGTGGGCACCGTGTTCAGGGTGCTTCTGCCGCTGGAGATAAAACATGGCTGAGGCAAAAATCCTTGTAGTCGACGACGAAAAACTTTTAAGGTGGTCGCTCAAGCAGAACCTCTCGAAAGGGGGCTACTCCGTCATTTCCGCTGAAAAAGGCCTCGAAGGGCTGAGCCTCTTCAAGGAAGAAATGCCGGACGTCACCCTGCTTGATATCCACCTGCCCGACGTCTCGGGCATAACAGTGCTGGAGGGCATCAAGGAGATAGACCCCAATGCCCTTGTGCTCATGATCACCGCGTTCGGCGACATCCAGACCGCCGTAAAAACCATAAAGCTCGGGGCCTACGACTTCGTTGAAAAGCCCTTCAACATGGAGAAGCTGAGGATACTTATAGAGAAGGCCCTTGAGACCGTCTCCCTGAGAAAAGAGGTCTCGGAGTTCAGGAAGCAGATTTCATCGAAGTTCGGCTTAGACAGCATCGTAGGCCAGTCCGAGCAGATGAAGGAAATATTCAACTTCATCGCGAAGGTCGCAAAAAGCGACGCCTCCACGGTGCTCCTTCAGGGCGAAAGCGGCACGGGAAAAGACCTCGTAGCGAAAATAATCCACTACCAGGGCAACAGGGCCGGCAGGCCCTTTATGGAGATAAACTGCACCGCGCTTCCCGACACCCTGGTCGAAAGCGAACTGTTCGGCCACGAAAAAGGCGCCTTCACCGACGCAAAGGCCATGAAAAAAGGGCTGTTCGAACTCGCAGACGGCGGCACCACATACCTGGACGAAATCGGCGACATGAAGCCCGCCACACAGTCAAAACTCCTGAAGATCATCGAGAACAAGGCCTTCAAGCGCATAGGCGGCACCAAGGACATCGAGGTCGACGTGAGGATCATTACCGCTACCAACTGCAACCTCGAAGAAGAGGTCAGAAAGGGCAACTTCAGGGAAGACCTTTACTACAGACTAAAGGTCATACCTATCACTATCCCGCCCCTGAGGGAAAGGGGCTCGGACATAACGCTCCTTGCGAAGTTCTTCATCTCCGAGTTCAACAGGGAGTTCAAGAAGAACGTCAAGGGCCTCTCGAAGGAGACCGAGCAGTTCTTCACGAGATACCCATGGCCGGGCAACGTAAGAGAGCTCAAAAACGTCATCGAAAGGTCGATGATACTCGAGAACGAGAACTACATCCTTCCGGAGCATCTACCGCTTGAGCTGACCTCCAGGGAGGTCATGACCCATAACATAAGCAGCATAAACATACAGATACCGCCCGGCGGCATCGACATAGAAGAGGTCGAAAAAGAGCTTATCCGCCAGGCCCTCGACGTGACCGGGGGCAACCAGACCAGGGCCTCGAAACTCCTGAACCTCACACGCGACACCCTGCGCTACAGGATGCAGAAATTCGGTTTCCTGCCGGAAAAAATTTGATTCTTCCAACTATTTTTAAAAAGCAGTACTGTTATTTAATCTTAGCACGCTTTTTGCATGATAATTGGGTTGGGGGGAAATGAAAATACTTATAGTTGACGACGAACAACTTGTAAGGTGGTTTCTCGAAAGGGCCCTAAAAAAGTGGGGACATAAGGTAGTTACGGCCTCAAACGTCCACGATGCGAGGAAATATATCGATGACGGGGGCTTTGATTTGATGTTCACCGACCTGAGAATGCCTGAGGGAAATGGCGCAGATCTGCTTGACACCCTGAGTGAAATAGCGAGTAATAAGCCAAAGGTTGTCGTTTGTTCAGCCTTCATCACCGCCGATATGGCCAAAGACTTCAATAAAAGGGGCATCTTGACCCTCAAGAAACCCTTCAAGCTGGCCGAACTTCAGGAAGCTGTAAAGAAGTGCCTGGCCTAAGGGCCGGCAACCCCACGGCACTGCTCCTCCCGCATACTGGTATCCTTAGAGAACAAAAAAACGGGATCATGGTATAAATACCTGTTTTTCAGGCATTTTCAGGAAATTCCGGGATTCCTCGGGCACCAGGTTTGGACTTGACTATTAATTTTTGATTGCTCAGAATATCCATGACCGCCATGAGAGCACTTTTGACCGGCCCTACGGGCTTCATCGGAAGCCACCTTCTCGAGGAACTCCTCAATAAAGGATACAAGGTTACCTGTCTTGTAAGGGATACCTCCAGCCTTAAGTGGATTGAAGGCCTGGACGTAACCCTCCGCACAGGCGACTGCAGGGACAGGGAGTCACTCACCGAGGCGGTCAGGGGCGTGGACTATGTCTTTCACGTCGCGGGCCTTACGAGGGCGACGAGGGAGAAGGACTTCTTTGAGGTCAACGCAAAAGGCACTGAGAACCTCCTTGAGGCAGTGGCCGCGAAGAACCCCTCGATAAAGAGGTTTATATACCTCAGCAGCCTTGCAGCCGCAGGACCGAGCACCAGCGGCAAACCCGTCACGGAGGATACCGTGCCCGGGCCGGTCTCAAGCTACGGCAAAAGCAAGCTTGAGGCCGAGCACCTGGTGATGAAACACTCGGACAAGATCCCTGTAACAATTATCAGGCCCCCCGCGGTCTACGGCCCCAGAGACAGGGACTTTTACCTCCTGTACAGAATACTCAAAAAAGGGATCTTTCCCTACTGGGGCGAGTGTTACTACTCGCTCCTCTACGTGGAAGACCTGGTGAGAGGTACTATCTCCGCTGCAGAGTCCAGAG
>DAOUWH010000041.1 GCA_030667205.1 Nitrospirota bacterium | reverse complement strand
TGCGGCACCCCGATACCGGGGGTCTGGCAGGCATAGTGCCGTTTTAAACCCTCTCGGCCACCCTTTCCCGTAATATCCCGGCGGGACGGGGATATGCTAAAATAAAGTGCCGTGAAAAGGAAGAAAGGCTCCTCCAAACCCTCAAGACCCGGATGGGACGAGTATTTCATACACATAGCGGTCGCTGTCTCGCGCAGGGCCACGTGTATGAGGCGCAAGTACGGGTCCGTTCTCACCAAGCATAACTCCATCGTAAGCACAGGCTACAACGGAGCTCCCAGGGGGATGAAGGACTGCCTCGAGGTGGGCAAGTGCACGAGGGAGGAGCGTGAGGTCCCGCACGGCGAAAGGTACGAGCTCTGCCACAGCGTGCATGCCGAGGCAAACGCGATAATCCGGGCCTCGGCCGAAGAGCTCGATGGCGCGACCATCTATATATCGGGCACCGACGGCGACTCTGGAGAATGCCCCTCAGAGCCCTGCATGATGTGCAAGAGGATGATACTTAATTCGAAAATCGCCCGCGTGGTCTACTCCGACGGAAACGGCGGCTACCATGCGGCCAACCCCACGAAGTGGCTTAACAAGAGGGTATGATAGAGTTCCTTAAACAGCTCGGCTGGCGCGACCTGCTGGACATTGCGCTTGTGTCCCTGATACTTTACCGCCTCCTGCTCCTTATCAGGGGGACGAAGGCCGCGAAGATGCTGGTCGGGCTTGTGCTTTTGCTTATGGCCTCGGTGCTTTCGAGGCTGCTGCCCCTTTACACATTGGACTGGCTGCTTCAGAGCTTCTGGGTCTATATCGTAATCGCCCTGATAGTGATATTCCAGCCCGAGATACGGAGGGCGCTTGCCAGGATGGGAGAGGCGTCTTTTCTGCCGGCCTTCACCTCCGCCGAGGAGCTTAAGAGCCTGGAGGAGATAGTAAGGGCTTCCATCTCGATGGCCAATCGCAAGATAGGCGCCCTGATAGTCATCCAGCGCGATACGAAGCTCAGGGACTTCGTCGAGCTCGGCACCCCGCTTGATGCCCGGGTCTCGAAGGAACTCCTCAGGAGCATATTCCACCCGAGCTCTCCAATACACGACGGTGCGGTCGTAATCAGGGGTAATAAGATTATCGCGGCAGGCTGCTTCCTGCCCATAGCACCCGCTACCCGCATTAGCAAGTCCCTCGGCACACGCCACCGGGCCGCGCTGGGCCTCACTGAGGAGACCGACGCCGTGGTGATAGTCGTCTCGGAGGAGACGGGCCAGATATCGATGTCCCTCAACGGAAGGCTCGATACCCACCTCGATATGGGTACCCTGAGGGACATGCTTACGGACATATTTACCGGAAAGAAGGCGGGGTCACCGTGAGGAAGAACATCTGGCTGAAGATAGCATCGGTAGTGCTGGCAGTGGCGCTCTGGGTATTTGTGATATCAAGGGGCCATTCAGGCATTTCCATGGCAGTTCCCCTTGAGTTTAAAAACATCCCCCAGGGCCTTATGGTTGTTGAGACCGCAACTGTGTCTTCCACTGTGGTAGTCCTTAATGGGCACGAAAGGCTCATCAAGAACCTGACATCCGAGGATATGCAAATAAGCCTGGACCTGGAGGGTCTGCCTGTTGGCAGCAGCCGGATCAACATCGGAAAGGACAATATCAAGCTGCCCGTTTTTGTGAGGCTTATCACCATGAACCCCTCGACCGTAACGGTCACCCTGGAGGAGACCTCGGAGAAGAGCGTCCCCGTAAAGCCGGATATTGTGGGCGAGCCCATGAAGGGTTTTAAGGTCATGCGGATGAAGGTCTCTCCGGGCAATGTAACAGTTGCGGGGGGCGAATCGGAACTTAAGAAATTAAAAGGGGTCAGGACGGAGCCTGTTGACATCTCCGGGGCCTCGAAAACCCTGGAACGGGAAGTAAAGGTCGCAAGCCCCGGAGGGGATATCAGGCCCGTTACAGAGTCCGTGACCGTTGAGATAGTTATAGTGAAGGAGCGCTGATGAGGCTTTTCGGCACTGACGGGATAAGGGGCAGGGTAAATACCAATCCGATGACGCCCGAGACCGTGCTCCGGGTCGGGATGGCCGCGGCCAGGGTCCTCAGGAAAAAGCACGGAAGAAACACCGTGCTCATCGGAAAGGACACGCGGCTCTCGGGCTACATGATAGAGAGCGCCCTGACCTCGGGCATTTGCTCCATGGGCATGAACGTCACGCTCGTAGGCCCCGTGCCTACACCCGGGATTGCTTTCCTTACGAGGGCGCTGAGGCTTGATGCCGGTATCGTCATATCCGCCTCGCACAACCCATTCGAGGACAACGGCATCAAAATATTCTCATCCGACGGGTTTAAGCTCCCCGATGGACTTGAGGGAAAAATAGAGGGGCTGGTCTCGGACGACGGCAGACTCAAAAGGCGGCCTTCGGGCCCGGCAATAGGCAAGGCCTTCAGGCTTGAGGACGCAGCTGGAAGGTATGCCGAGCACATAAAGTCCACGATACCCGAGGGGATGACGCTTGAGGGCCTGAAGGTAGTCGTGGATTGCGCAAACGGCGCGGCTTACAAGATTACCCCGGCGGTACTGAGGGAACTCGGGGCCGAGGTCATAACCATAAATGACAGCCCCGACGGCATCAACATAAACGACGGCTGCGGCACGCTCCACATGGAGGGCCTCTGCGACGCTGTTGTAGGACACGGGGCTGACGCCGGGGTGGCCCATGACGGCGACGCCGACAGGGCGCTTTTTGTGGACGAAAACGGCAACGTGGTCGACGGAGACCATGTGCTGGGGATGTGGGCCGTAGAGATGAAGCAGATGGGCAGGCTCGCGGGCGATGCGGTGGTGGCCACCGTGATGAGCAACATCGGACTTGAAAAATATCTCGAGCGCCATGGCATCCGCCTCATCAGGACAAAGGTCGGCGACAGGTTCGTGACCGAGCGGATGCTTAAGGGCGGCTTCAACCTCGGCGGCGAGCAGTCGGGGCACATTGTTTTTTTCGACTACAACACGACCGGCGACGGCCCGATAACGGCCCTCCACGTGCTTCACCTGATGAAGAAGACAGCCAGGCCGCTCTCAAGCCTTGCCGGGGAGATAGAGCTTTATCCGCAGGTCCTCATAAACATTCCGGTCAAGAGGGGGAGCGGCTTTTCCTCGCACCCGGAAATAAAAGACTCGATAAAGGACGCCCAGCAGAAGCTCGGCAGTTCCGGGAGAATCCTCGTTCGCCCCTCCGGCACGGTGCCCAAGATACGGGTGATGCTCGAGGGCGAGGACTTAAAACTTATAAAAAGGCTTGGAAAAAGGATAGCAGGTGTTATAAAGGGAAAAATGGCTTGATATATTTTCTGGCTTTTCTTTCCGGTTCGGCAGTTTTCCCTCTACTTAAATATTTCCCTTATACGATTGCGCTTGCCTGTACAGCAGCGGTTGTCTGCTTCCTCAGGAAACGACAGTATGCTGTTGTGGTTCTTCTGGCCCTGGGCCTGTGTTATCCCGGGCTCAGGGGCGCTCCGCCCGACGAGCCGCTTCTAAGGAGCGGCAACATGACAGTATCGGGCTATTTCAGGACGCCGCCGGTAAAGCTCATGGGCGGCTACTCGCAGGAGTTTCAGCTTTCGAGGTCGGGCGAGCGCCTGGACGTTCTTTCGGGCCGGGAGTTTGAGACCGGGCGGGAGCATAAACTGCGCCTCAGGGTTATGTCGCCGGTCGAAAGGAAAAACCCCGGCGCCTCCAGGCCGGAACAATATGCGGTGCTGGGGCATGTCCGCGGGACCGGCGGGATTTACGGCTCGGTTTCGGTATTTTTCAACAGGCTCCGCGAGAGGCTTAACAGGCAGATAAGCGAAAGGTTCGAGCCCGAGACGGCCGCGCTCGTTATGGCGGTGACAACCGGGCCCAGGGCGGGCATGGACTATGGGTTGAAGGAGGCGTTCAGGGCCTCGGGGCTTGCGCACCTGCTGAGCATATCGGGCACACATTTCGGCCTTCTTTTCCTCTTGATGTTCGGCGCCCTCAGGACTGCCCTCAAGCATCTGCCCGTGTGGACGCTTCAGAGGCTTACGGTTTACCTTACGCCCTCGCAGGCCGCGGCCCTCATATGTGTTCCTTTTCTGCTCCTGTATCTCGGCATATCCGGGGCGCGGGTGCCTACCGTGAGGTCGTTCATCATGATAAGCCTGTTTCTCTTCGGGCTTCTCGCGGGCAGGAAGGGGGACTGGCTTAATTTCCTCGTCTTTGCGGCCCTGGCGCTCGTGCTGTTGAGCCCCGCTGTTTTATCGAGCATCTCGTTTCAGCTGTCGTTTCTCGCGGTGCTTTTTATAGGGTTTTTCCTGGGCGGCAGGAACTCAAAGAAAGATGATGACGACATCGGCGAGGAAGCCCCTGCAAAGCCGTCGGTCCTCAGGTATCCATGGAAGGTCCTCATGGTAACGCTTTCGGCCACCGCCGGCATCGCCCCCCTTGTTGTTTATTATTTTCATTACTTCTCGGTGGTCTCGCCTGCGGCCAACATGGTTGTCACCCCCCTGGTGTGCATGGTGTTTGTGCCTCTTTCGGTGGCGGGCTCCTTTTTGTATCTCCTTACGGGGAGCTTTCCGCTGGAGTCGGTAACGGGCTGGGTTGCCGGGGCCTCGATATATCTTGTGAAGGCCTTCTCGTTGGCGCCTTACAGCTCCGTGTCCGTGCCTGCGCCCCCGGTGGCGGCGCTTCTTTTTTACTATTTTGGTTTCCTGTTTTACTTTATATCAAGGAATGAAAAATTCCTCGCGGTCCCCGTCCTTTCGGTGCTTGTCCCGCTTGCCCTGTTTGCCGTATCCGACAGGACGCTTGGCGTTACGTTTTTGGATGCAAGGAATGGCGACGCCTCGGTCGTCGAGCTTCCCGACGGGAAGGTGATAGTCGTCGATACCGGCAGGCACGGGCGCGAGGTAAGGAGCTATCTGAGGCACCAGGGCATCAGTAGCATCGACGTCCTTGTGCTTACGCACGCACACGACGACCACGCCGGCGGTGCGGCCGGCCTTGTCAGGGACTTCGGGGTGAAGGAAATCTGGGACAACGGAAGGCTCCTCTATCCGGGAGGTTTCCCCGGCGGGCCGGTGCGAAGGGGTTTAAAGCGTGGCGACGTCATAGAGGGCGAGGGCTACACAATCAGCGTGCTCCACCCCTACGAGGGGTTTTACACCGGCCGCGGAGGAAGCGGCACGGCGATAAACAACGACTCTCTCGTGCTCAGGGTTCAGGGGAGGGCCCGGTCGTTTCTCTTTGCTGGCGATATTGGGGCCGAGGCGATGGAGGACATCTTGCACCTGGGCCGCCATATCAAAAGCGACGTGCTCAAGATCCCGCACCACGGCAGGCGGAGCGCGGCCCTTTATGCGTTCATCCGCGCAGTCTCGCCGGAGGTTGCGGTGGTAAGTGCGGCTACGCCCCATGGCGGCGGCGTGCGCTCCATGGCGGCAAGGGTGCTCTCGTCGGATTCGGACGGCGCGGTGCTGATAAAAGAGGGTTCTGACGGCTTGCGGGTGAAAACTTTTGTTTCCGATGTGGAGCTTAAAAAGACCTTGCGTTTTAAAGAGGAGCTAAGTAACATTAAGAAGCTTTTTGTCGCATGGTAATAATCAGGAGGCGGATATGGAAGATATGGTAAAACTGAAACACCTCCTCGAGCACTGGATAGAGCATAACGAGGAGCACGAAAGGACCTATAAGGAATGGGCAGGGAAGGCCTTGGTAGCAGGGAAGCCCGAGCTCGGGGACATCCTCAGGCGGATTGCCACCGAGACCAAGAACATGGAAAAACTTTTTCTTGAGGCAAGGAAGGTGCTTTAACCCGCTGCCCTGACGGCCCTGGGAACGTCCTTGTGAAGTCTCCCCTGAAAAGATTTCTTCTCGGCAAGCATGCGCTCGATGTCCCTTAAGAGTTTGTGCTTGGACCTGTCCCACCGGGGGGCGATAAGTATCTCGTCGGGGGCGGTGGCGAAAAGCCTCTGTACGACGATCTCCGGCGAGAGCTTTTCAATAAATTCCGCGATGAACCCGACGTATTCGTCGTAATCAAAGATGTGAAACGGCTCACTGGCGTACATCTCGGCAAGCGGCGTGTCCTTAATGACCTGAAGCTGGTGGACCTTTAAAAACCCGATTCCCGAGGCCGAGAGCTCCGGGGCCATCTCCAGCATCTCCTCCCGCGTCTCGGTCGGAAAGCCCACGATGACGTGCGCCCCGGTATGCAAGCCCCTTTTGTTGCTCATCTCCACGGCCCTGAGGAAGGTGCCGTAGTCGTGCCCCCGCTTTATGAACTCAAGCGATTTGGAGTAGATGGACTGGATGCCGTACTCCACGAGGACGAAATACCTCCTGCCGATGTCCGCAAGCATATCGAGCTTTTCCTCGTCGATGCAATCGGGCCGGGTGCCGATTGCGAGGCCGACCACCGAGGGCTCCTCGAGGGCTTCCGAGTAGAGTTGTAAAAGCTCTTCCGCCGGGGCGTATGTGTTGGTGAAGGGCTGAAAGTAGGCCAGGAACTTCTCCGCGCCGTAGCGTTTTTTAAGCCATGAAATGCCGTTTTGCACCTGCTCACGGACCGGGAGGGCGGGCTTGCACGAGGCGGGCCTGAAGCTGTCGTTGTTGCAGTAGATGCAGCCCGTTACGCCGAGCGTGCCGTCGCGGTTGGGGCAGGTGAAACCCGCGTCGATATTGACCTTGTGCACCGAGGCGCCGAAGCGCTTTCTCACATGCCGTCCGAAGGAATTGTACCTCATGGTTAATTATTATCCACCTTCGCGCGTGCGCCTGTCAAACGGGCCGGGGCCCATTTTGCGGTGTCATTTTTCCCGCACAATCTCAATCAGCGTGACTTCCGGCGGGGCGAGGAAGCGCACCGGCGGGCCCCAGGTGCCCGTGCCCCGGCTGAAATAAAGCACGCTTCCATCTTCGTGGTCGTGCCGCCCCGACGCGGGATAAAGGAGCCGGCTCAAAAGGTAGAAGGGGAATATCTGCCCCTTGTGCGTATGCCCCGAGAGCTGGAGGTCAAAAAGCCCGCGGGCCCCTCTATCGACGAACGGCCTGTGCTTCAGGACCAGGGTGAACTTCTCGCGCGGGAGGTTTGAGAGCAGTTCACCCTCGGAGACGTATATCCCGCTCTTAAAATCCCTCCCCCTGAGGTCATCGACCCCGGCGATGTTGATCACTCCCGAGACGGCCTCGCCCCTCAGGACCTTAAAACCGGAGTTTTCCGTAAACCTGAGGGCCTGATCGAGCCCGGCGTAGAACTCGTGGTTTCCCGTAATGGCGAATTTGCCGTAACGGGGGGTGACCTCCTGAAGCAGCTCCGCAAGGCCCGGCAGGCCGTTGATCTGCCCGTCGACGAGGTCCCCGGTGGAGACAAGCATATCCGGCTCAAGCGCCCTTATCGCATCGAGAATCTTCTCCAGCCTCTTCTTTCTGACGATAAGCCCCACGTGGACGTCAGATATCTGCACCACCCTCAGGGTGCTGACTTCCGGGGGGAGTTTTGATGTCGTGATTGTGATTTTCTCGGTGCGAATGTCCCATGCCTCGAAAGCGCCGTAAACCGATATCGCCAGGGAAAGCACAAGCGGTACATAGAAGGCCGCCCTTGGAGAAGGCAGGAGCGCCGCTGTGTCTTTCTTGGCCAGCAGGCCGCCTGCCGAGACAGCGAGGCGGTAGACATCCATGCACAGAGATGCGCTTATGAATAGAAACACGAGCCCGAGCCATACGTAGCAGATGTGCGATAGCACGCGCGCCTCGGTCTCAAGTCCCCCACTCTCCATGAACCGTACGATTATCGGGGCCAGCACCATGAAAAGCATGAAGAGTGAAACAGGGACGCCCGCGGTCCGGCCGAATCCCAATGCGGCCCTCGCCTTGAGGAACACATAAAGGTGCATCCCGCCGTAGATGAGAAAGAATGCAATCAGAAAAAGGTTCATAACAGAACCACCGGCCTATAAATTATCTTTAAACGGATTATGCCGTCTCCTCATCAAGCCACTTGAGGTAGGCCTCCGAGCCCTGCACGATGGGGAGGGCTATGACCTCCGGGACGCTGTAGCTGTGGAGTTCCCTGACCCGCTTTTCGAGGGCGTCGAAGAGGGCCTCGCGCGTCTTTACCACCATGAGGACCTCGGGGTCGTCCTCTATCTTGCCTTCCCAGCGGTAAACCGAGCGTATGTGCTTGACGATGTTTGCGCAGGCCGCGAGCCTCTCCTCGACAAGCACCTTTGCTATCTTTGCGGCCTCTTCCTCCGAGGGGGCGGTAATCAGGACAACGATATTGCGCATAAAGACCTCCAGATGATAAATTCTAAATTCTAAGCACTAAATCCTAAACAAATACCAAATCCCAATATCAAAATTCTAAAGTTTTTCCCTTTGGTTTGTACATTAGCATCTTGAAATTTGATATTGTTTAGTGCTTAGGATTTCGGATTCAGGATTTTCTTATTAAGTCTACCATCTTTCATCAGGGTGAGTCTCTTGCGGTCTTTGCCCCTGAGGGTGACGGTGGGGCGGAAGAACACGAAGTCCTGGTGAAATGGGGTCTTAACCGTGCCGCCGAAGGAACTTGAGTCTCCGAGGGCGACGTGCACCGAGCCGAGGATTTTTTCGGACTCAAGGATGTTGTCCGGGCGTGAGGCCATCTCGTTGGTGCCGATGCCGAGTTCCGCAATGTTGCGGTTCTCTGGCCTTTCGGAGAGTTTTTTCTCAAGGGTGATTACATAGGGTTCATCACCGGCAATACGGGTTACGAGGCCGTCCCTGACGGTGAGCGTTATGGGGGAGGCAAGCTCTCTTGTCGGGGCCCATTCGAGCACGAGCGTGCCTTCCGCGGCGCCCTCAAGGGGGGCGAAGTAGACCTCGCCGGCAGGGAGGTTGCCAAAGGCCCCCGGCTTTGTGATGATACCCGTGTCCGCACGGGCACGCCTGCCTTTTTTGGAGAACTTCATATCGGTGCCGTTAGGGGTGGTGACATGCACGGTGTAAAACCTGTTCATTGTCTTTGCTATCTCGCGGGTCCTTTTCGCGAGGGCTTGCCAGTCGACGTTCATCGCGCCTTCGAGCATCGGGGCGTCAAAAAGGGGCATGCTTGCGTACCTCGTGCCGCAGAGGCGGGTGAGAAAGTCCCTGAATGTGGTGTGGCTTGAGGAATAGTACGAAAGCGCGACTATGGCATCCACTGCGGAGCGTCTGTGCCTATGGATTATTTTTTCGGCCTTCTGCAGGGCCTCGGGCTTGGCCTTTTTCCTCAGTATCGGGCCGAGGAGCTTTGCCTCCCTGAGAGCGGCCACGGCTTGCTTGCCCATGGCGCATTCCCAGAGCACTGCCGGCGGCTCTGCGCCGTGGGAGCCCGTGGAGGGAAACTCAGAGAAGATTATCTCTTTCGAGAAACTCCGACCCGTCTCGACCGTGAGGAGAGTTAAGTCTCTCAGGCGCTCCCTGCGCGTGATGTCCTCCGTCGGCAGCGCCTCTTTCCTGGATGGCCTGTCCGTAAAGACGAGAACTCTTTCGGTCTTTTTGACCCCGAGGTTTACCCTGAAGATGGCCCTCAGGGCGCCTGTTGCGACCATTGCTCTTGATCCTCGGGGGCAATTGTAGGGGTGAGGAATATCAGAAGCTCGGCCTGTGTTTCGCGCTTAGTCTGGCTTTTAAAGAGCCATCCGAGCAGGGGTATCTTGCCAAGTATCGGTATGCCGGATTCGTCCGTTGTCTTTTTCGTGGTATAAATGCCGCCGATGACGATGGTCGAGCCGTTGTTGACCATGAGTTCGGTCCTTGCGGTCCTGCTCTCTTTCGGCGGGAAACCCTGCACCTCGCGTGAGAAGTCGAACTCCTCACGCCTGGTGTCAATCACAAGAGACAAGAGGTTGTCGTCGACCACCCTCGGGGTGACGGTAAGCTGGAGCTTTGCCTGGAGGATATGGGGCTCCCCCTGCGCTGGTATGGTACCGCCCGTGATTACCGCGTTGACGATGGTGGGCACGAGTATCTCGGTGCCGCTTGTTA
>DAOUWH010000165.1 GCA_030667205.1 Nitrospirota bacterium | reverse complement strand
TTTCGCAAAGAAAGGCTGGAGGGTTATCGCATTTGAGCCCGAGCATGAAAACTTCGCCGCATTTAAGCGCAATCTTGCAGGCTACGAACAGGTAACATGCATCCACAAGGCAGTCTCTGACACATCGGGTGATAAGGTGCCGTTTTATGTCAGCAAGGAACACTACGGAATCCATTCCCTCAAACCTTTCCACGAAACCCATAAACTGGCATACGAGGTTGAGACGGTACGCCTGGACGACGCTCTGGCGGAGCTGGAGGTGCCCGAGGTAACCCTTCTTAAGGTCGATACGGAGGGTGCGGACTTCCTTGCACTGAAAGGGTTTGACTTTGGAAAATACCGCCCTGAGTTTGTAATGATAGAGTTCATGGACTCGCGCTCCGTCCCGAACTTCAGCTACACCTACCACGACGTTGTTGCCTTCATGACCGAGAGCGGCTATACGGCGTTCGTGTCCGAGTGGGCACCAATTAAAGAGTATGGCAGGGAAGGAGTCGCCTCCGAACCGCACACCTGGATTCAGTGCGTGCCGTATCCCCTTAATCATGAGCCTGCGTGGGGCAATCTTATTTTTGTGCCCGAGAAAGATAAGGACAGGTTTTCAGCCTCGCTTAAGAGATATCTGAATCATTTGCGGATTGAATATGCTATAAACCAAGTAAAGGAAAAGGTCAAGCAAATTCCGGGATCCAGGGCTCTGTATGATTTGATTAGAAAAATAATACGATAACAATGACAGCTTATAAATGAGGTGATAGAACCTTGGAAAACGATATGAAAATAACAGCCCTTCTCCCGATGAAGGCGCACTCCGAGAGGGTCCCCAACAAGAACATGCGGGACTTTGCCGGCAGGCCGCTGTATCATGCGGTGATGGAAGCCCTTGTAAAAAGCCGATACGTCGAGCGCGTTGTCATCAATACCGACAGCGAAGCAATAAAGGAGGACGCCCTCGACAATTTCAAGGACCACGTGTTGATACACGATAGGCCCGAGGCCATCCGTGGCGACTTCGTGGAGACCAACAAGATCATTGGCCACGATGTGGGATTGCTTATGGGCGAGCACTTCCTGCAGACCCACTGCACCAATCCGCTCCTTACCACCGCGACAATCGAGCGGGCAATCGAGCGCTATTTCGAAGCCCTCGGCGAGGGCTTTGATTCGCTTTTCACCGTAACGCGCCTGCAGACGCGGCTCTACGACGCCGAGGGCAAGGCAATCAACCACGACCCGGCCGTGCTTTTAAGGACCCAGGACCTCCCCCCGGTCTACGAGGAAAACTCATGCATGTACCTCTTCAGCCACGCGTCGTTTGCTGCCCACGAGAGACGCATCGGCGCAAAGCCGATAATTTTTGAAATCCCTCGCGAGGAGGCCTGCGACATAGACGAGGAAGTAGATTTCAAGGTCGCTGAGTTTCTATACAGGAGCCTCCGTTAGCACAGGATGGACAAGGATTTGAAGGCATCAATCGTAGTCAGGGCCTATAACGAGGAGCAGCACATTGAGAAACTCCTCGATGGGATCCAGGGACAGAAGGCTTCGTTTAGCCACGAAACCATACTGGTGGACTCCGGCTCAACAGACAGGACGGTCAAGATAGCGGGGGATTACGGTATCGAGATAGTCAATATCCAGCCCGAGGAATTTTCTTTTGGCTATTCCCTGAATACCGGGATAGAAAAGGCGCGGGGGGAGTTCTGCGTGTTCATAAGCGCGCACTGCTACCCCGAGGACGACGCCTGGCTTGAGAACCTCATGAGGCCGTTTCAGGACCCCTCGGTCGCGCTGGTCTACGGGAGGCAGCGGGGCAACCACACTACCAGGTACTCGGAGCACCAGATATTTTCCAAGTGGTTCCCCGACGGTGTGGACGGTATTCAGCAGAATCCGTTCTGTAATAACGCAAACGCTGCCATCAGGCGAAGCGTATGGGAGGACTACCGCTACGACGAGGCCCTCACCGGGCTTGAAGACCTGGATTGGGCCAAGCACGCCCTTGAGTCAGGCTTCCACATACACTACGCCCCCGAAGCGAGGGTCATACACGTGCACGAGGAAACATACCCCCAGGTCTACAGCAGGTGCGAGAGAGAGGCCATAGCCCTTAGTGCCGTGTACCCGGACTTAACGTTTACCTTCGGCGAGTTCGTAAAGCTCTCTCTTATGAACACCCTGAGCGACTACTACCATGCGCTCAGGGACGGGAAATTGGTAAGGAACGTCCTCAGCATCCCGGCGATGCGGCTCGTACAGTTCTGGGGCACGTATAAGGGTCACAACTACAAGAAGCCCGTGACAAGCACGCTTAAGAAGAAGTTCTACTATCCAAGAAAAACCGTAACCTTCGGCACGCGGGGTAAAAAGACCTAAGGCATGCCGCGCGGACGCAGGATATATGACATCTCGGCTCCG
Source organism: Nitrospirota bacterium (assembly GCA_030667205.1). Classification (GTDB taxonomy): domain Bacteria; phylum Nitrospirota; class Thermodesulfovibrionia; order Thermodesulfovibrionales; family JdFR-86; genus DAOUWH01. The sequence goes on along the minus strand of DAOUWH010000165.1, from coordinate 1,911 downwards.
CTATGCAGGAGCCTGCCGGTCTGGCCCGGGGCCGACAGGTTTAGTCTCACATGGCTGAAGACGCTCCGGGACGACGGGGTCAATGAAAGCGCCATAAGTCTCAATTCGCACACAGGCACCCACCTGGATACCCCGCGTCACTTTATCGAAGGCGGGCGCGGTCTCGACGGCATCCCCATCCAGAGGCTCGTGGGTGCGGCCTTTGTACTGGAGTTCGACGGGGCAGGCGATGTCGACGCCGAGTTTCTTGAAGAGGCAAGGGTGCCGTCCGGCTGCTCGAAAATTCTCATCAAGAGCCGGAACTCATCAGCAGATATGTATAACAGCGATTTCACCGAGGACTATACGGCCCTTGGCGAGGATTGCGCCCATTGGCTTGTTGCGAAGGGAATCGACCTTGTAGGCACGGACTATCTGTCAATCGAGCGCTTCGACCATCCGGAAAACCGGGTGCACAAGATACTGCTTGGCAGCGATATACTCATACTTGAGGGCCTGGACCTGAGGGGTGTCCCTGCGGGGCTCTACACCCTTGTGGCCCTTCCGCTGAACGTTCCGGAGGCCGAGGGTGCGCCGACAAGAGCTATACTTATAGAGGGGGATATCATATGAAAAGAGTGCTAATCACCGCGCCTTACATGATCAGGGAAAGGGAGAAGGTCGAGCGCCTGTTCGAGGGCAAGCCGGTAGAGCTTGAGTGGGCGGAGGTCAGGGAGAGGCTTGAGGAGCCCGACCTGCTCAGGGTGATAGGCGGCATTAGCGGCATAATCTGCGGGGACGACAGGATTACGAAAAAAGTGCTGGACGCCGCCGGTGAGCTTGAGGTAATCGTAAAGTGGGGCACGGGCATCGACTCTATCGATAGCGATGAGGCGGGGCGAAAGGGCATACCGGTAAAGCGCACGCTGGACGCGTTCACCGAGCCTGTCGCCGATACCACCGTGGGCATAATGCTCGCCTTCTCACGGGCCATATTCACCTCCGACCGGCTCATGAAGCGCGGCGAATGGGAAAAACCCCAGGGCTACTGCCTCGGAGAAAAAACGGTTGGCATAATAGGGCTCGGCAATACCGGCTCCGCAGTTGCCCGCCGGCTGCGCTGTTTCGGCCCGGAAGTGATAGCGAACGACATCCGCGACATAGACAGAGCCACTATAAAGGAATGTGGCGCAAGGATGGTCCAGAAGGGCGAAATATACGAGCGGGCGGACTTCATCACGCTGCATACAGACCTTAACGAGACGAGCTACCACCTGCTGGACGCGGCGGCCTTCGGCAAGATGAAGAAGAGGCCATACGTTATAAACGTCGCGCGCGGGCCGGTCATAGAGGAGGCAGCGCTCATCGAGGCGCTGGCCGGGGGACGCATATCGGGGGCCGGACTCGACGTATTCGAAGACGAGCCGCTTTCGCCCGGGAGCCCCTTGCGCTCGATGGATAATGTTATACTTTCATCGCATAACGCCAACAGCAGCCCTCGCTCCTGGCAGAGGGTACACGAAAACTCCGTAAATATGTTGTTCGAGGGGCTAGGCATTGAGTAAAACGGTACTCATTACAGGCTCAGGCGGCGGGATAGGCAAGGCCTTGGCCAATGCCTTCGCTCAGGCGGGCTGGCAGGTCGCGGGCCTCGACGTCAAGGGCGACGGGCAGGACTGCGACCTCTTTGTTAAGGCCGACGTCTCGGACCCCAAGGCCCTCGAGGCCGCCCGCGAGAGTTTTTCGGGCAGGTTTTCCTCGCTTGACTGCATCATAAACAACGCGGCGGTGCAGGTGGTCAAATCCCTTCTGCAGACAACGCCCGATGAGTGGGCCTCGGTATTCAGGACGAACGTGGACTCCATATTCCATATCACCCGGCTTTTTGCGGGCATGATGGAGGGCGGCGCGATAATAAACCTGTCGAGCGTA
>DAOUWH010000131.1 GCA_030667205.1 Nitrospirota bacterium | reverse complement strand
GCTGCGCACGAAGACGTCCGTAAACTCCATTATCGGGGCCCTCAGTTGCTGAAACCCGTACGCCCCGAATACCTCCGCCGCCGCGGACTCCACCGCCTGCCATATGTAAACGTCGGGGGGCAGGATGTCCTGGACCCCCTTTACGGCGTTATACTTCACCCGTTTATTCGCCTTCCCTTTCGGTGTCGAACTCGAGCATCTTCATGTGGGACTCGATGAGCCTCTTGACCTCTTCCCTGAAATGCCGCCTGATGCCCTTGAGGTCCACGATGTCCTCGTGTATCTTGACTACCTTTTCCTGCGCACCTCGTATAATGGCCGCGGCCTGAAACTCGGCGTCCTTTATGAGAAGTTCGGCCTCTTTCCTTGAGTTCTGCTTGTATTCCTCGACCATCTGCTGGGCGGTTATCAGGGTCTCCCGCATCGTGGTCTCCATGTCCCTGAACTCCTTGACCTGGTTCTCGGTCCTCAGGACGTTGTCCTTGAGGGATGCGTTCTCCCTGAGCATGTCTTCCATCTCTTCCCTCACGACTTCGAGGAACGCATATACCTCCTCCACGTCGAACCCCCTGAACCTCATCGGGAATTGTTTTTGCTGAATATCAAGAGGCGTTATTCTCATTGCCCCCTCCTTTCGTTTATCTAAGCCTTGCGGCAATATCAACCAGTGAACGGACTATAAAATACCTTAAAAACATAATGCCGAGGATTGCGATTACAGGCGAGACGTCTATGCCTCCCAGCGCGGTGCCTATCGTACGCCTTATCGGCCTTAGCACCGGCTCCGTCGCCCTGTAAAGAAATCTCACGATGGGGTTATAGGGGTCGGGGGTTACCCAGCTGATAAGGGCGGCAATTATAATCACCCACATGTAGATGTTCAGGATGATATCGAGCACCTGGGCAAACGCCATAAGAAAGTTGCCTATAACGAACATCCCGGCCTCCTTGTCATATAACCGCCATTACATGCACTGCATATAATAATAACATTTGGACAAGGTTATTCTGCCAGTTTTCGCCGATATTGTCCGACGGATGAGGTGTCAAGCGTATTATTTTCCCCTTACCCCCTCGGCACCCTGAACTGTTTGAACTTTATTTTGACAGCTCCCCGGCCCTCCTCCGGGCAGCATCGAGGGCAAGGGCCACGATTTCCCGAAGCCCCTTTTCATCGAACACCTTAAGGCCCTCGGCAGTAGTGCCCCCGGGAGACCTGACCTTCTCGATGAGCTTTTCGGGCTCAAGCCCCTCATCAAGGAGTTTTGACGTGCCCGCCGCGGTCTGCACGGCAAGCGAGATGGCGTCGTCGTGCGAAAGCCCCGCCTTCTCTCCGGCCTCGGCCATGGCCCCGACGAACAGGGCTATGAAGGCCGGCCCGCTTCCCGAGAGCGCGGTTACCGCATCGAGGTGCTTCTCCGGAAGCACAAGCACCCTGCCTGAGGCCATGAAAATCTCCCTGACCATATCCATCCCCTGCCCCGTGAAACAATCGCACAGCGACAGCACCGTCATGCCCTCGCCTACCTGAGAGGCCATATTGGGCATGGCTCGTATAATCTTCTTTGATTTCAGCTTCTTTCCCAGATAAGACAGCGTTATCCCCGCCGCTATCGATACGATGGTCTTCTCCTCGGTCACAGCGGGGGCTATCTCATCGAGCACCTCGTCCATCTGCTGGGGTTTTACTGCAATCACCACCACGTCCGAGGAGTTGACAGCCTTGACGTTGTCCGGCGTGGTCTCGACCCCATAGGTCTTCTCAAGGCAGCTTCTTCTTTCTTCGCGGGGCTCCGAGACGATAATGTCCCGCATGCCCTCTTGCCTCATGCCCTTTACCAGGGCCTCGGCCATGTTGCCCCCTCCGATAAAACCAGTCATTTAGTCCTCTCCCCGAATATCGCCGAGCCGATTCTTACCATTGTAGCCCCTTCTTCCACGGCCACCTCGAAATCTCCCGTCATGCCCATTGACAGTTCCTTTAGCCCGTATTCATCCGCGAGCGTTTTAAGCACCTTAAAGTAGGGCCGTGCCCTCTCGGGGTCGTCGAAAAACGGGGGTATCGTCATTAGACCCTCGACCCTGAGGTTTTTCATCCCGTCAGCAGCCCCTAGTAACCCCTTCACCTCTTTCTCCCCCGTGCCGTGCTTTAAAATGTCCTCGGGGGCAAGCTTCACCTGTATGAGAACCCTTTGCACCTTGCCCAGACGCCGTGCATGGCTGTCCAGGAACTCCATGAGCCCAATGGAATCCACCGAGTGGATCATCTCGAAAATCCCGACCGCCGCCTTTGCCTTGTTCTTCTGCAGGTGCCCTATCAGATGCCACTCTATGCCCAGCCCCTGAAGCTCCCGCGCCTTCGCCAGGGCCTCCTGCACCCTGTTTTCGCCGAATGTCCTGAGCCCCGCGCCGAGGGCCTCTTTAATGGTCTCCGGGGCGACCGTCTTGGTGACCGCAATAAGCCTTACCTCCGAGGGCTCCCTTCCCGCCCTTTCGGCGGCAAGGCCGATTCTGCGGATTATGTCCGAAGCGATGTCTGCGACTACCGTCAAAGCATTCTTATAGTAGTATCTATGGTCGGAAAATTCAATGCCGTCACGGACGCGGGGCTAAAAGACCGTGGGGAAATACGCTTTTACCCCAGCACCATTCCAACGGGCTCACCTGCACCTTAAATATCCTAAAACCGGGAATAGCAAATCGTTTTATAAACCTACGGCCCGGATTCCCCTGCCGTATTGAGCAAAACAGAAAGATTTTCTATAACTTACACACCCTAAGGAGAAGAAATTACTATCAAAATTGTATTATAATACCAGATTATTGGGCCAGGAGCTGTTTTATGGAAAAAAAGAAAGTCATTATAGTCGATGACAGCACGGCAGTTGCCAGACAGCTTCAGAAAATACTTGAAACTACAGGGTCATTTGAAGTTGTCGGACACGCAAAGAACGGCATAGAGGGCCTCAAGCTCTACACCGAGCTCAAGCCCGACATAGTGTGCATGGACATCATCATGCCCCAGATGGACGGGCTACAGACGATAAGGACACTCACCAGCATGGACAAGGACGCAAAGATAGTGGTCATATCATCCGCCGTGGGCGTAAGTGAGAAAACCATGGAAGCCCTCAGGTTCGGGGCCAAAAACGTCCTTTCAAAACCGTTCGACCCGGCAAAAGTCATCGAAATACTGGGTGAGCTTTAGCGAATGAGCGTTAAATTCTTCGGCCAGTTCCTTATGGAAAAAAGCGTCATAACCCCGCAGCAGCTCATGGAGGCTGTAGAGTTCCAGGAATCCGCCAACACCATGTTCGGCGATTACGCCGTCTCGAAGGGCTACCTCACCAAAGAAGACGTGGCAAAGCTCCAGGCACAACAGCAGCAGGCCGATATGATGTTCGGCGAGATTGCCGTTACGCTCGGCGTCCTGAACCAGGAGCAGGTCGACGAGATACTGATAAGGCAGAAAAACGACCACGTATACATAGGCGCCGCACTGGTCAAAAAAGGCTACATCGCTCCTGATGCGCTCGTAAAACAGCTCGCCGAGTTCAAGGAAGACCAGGCCGGCTACTCCTCGGGAGAGATTTTCATCCCCGAGGGGACGGAAAACCCCGAGACCATAAAAGACATGGTCATACTCACCAAGAAGATGCTGAACCGAATAGCAAAGATAACCGCAAAAATCGGCAGGGGCGAAATCAGCAGCGAGGAGCCCGACAGGAATTTCGCCGTCATAGTCATAAGCCTCGAAGGCATACTCAGCTACGACTATATACTTTCATGCTCGCTTGAGGCCTCGGAGGTCATTGCATCAAGCATCCTGGGCATCAACGTCATCAACGAGCCCGGCGAGATCATAGCTGACTCGGTAAAGGAGTTTACAAATATAGTCTGCGGCAATATCACATCCAAGCTTGCCCAGAGGGGCAAAAAGTTGGAGATATCCCCGCCCATGGAGGCCGAATACTCCAAGGAGGGCTACAACCTTGTAAGCGGCAGAAAGGCCGTTTACTATCCGTTTATTTCCACTGCCGGTGATATTACGCTGATACTGGCCGAAGGTGCACTGGCGTGTAAGAGTTAAGGGATACTAAAAGCTAAATTGGTTTCATGGGGCAAGGGGTTAACTGGAAACATTAAAAGAGGGGGAACTTGGCAGGCCTTCATAACATCATAGCAATCGCCATAGTTTCTTTCCTCATGGCTCCACTTCCGGCATCGGCCGGCACGCTTGAGGACGACCTGATAGAGGCCACAAAAAGCGGCGATACCAAAAGGGTTGAGAAGCTTCTATCAAAAGGCGCCTCTATCAATACGCTGGACCAGGAGTACGGAGCCACCCCCCTGCTCTGGGCAATTCAGAAGGGCAATAAGGATATCGCAAAGATGCTGATATCTAATGGCGCAAACCTCAATGCGCGGGTCACGGCATCCGGCATGACCCCTCTTCTTCTGGCTATTGAAAAGGGCTACAGCGACCTTGCGGAGATGCTGCTCTCAGGAGGGGTCGATATCAACGCCAGGGCCCTGAACGGCACCTCCCCTCTCATGATGGCTCTGGAGAGCGACCTCACCGACATTGCGGAACGCCTGATACTAAACGGTGCAGATCTCAATTCCAGGGAATGGGACAAGACCGCCCCCCTGATTCTCGCGCTAATGGGGAAGCATACCGATATTGCCAAGCTTTTGATAGACAAAGGCGCAGACCCCAATATTCGCGACTCCAGAGGCAGAACCCCTCTTGTAATAGCCGCTGCATATGGCATGCCGGACATCGCAGGGCATCTTATATCAGGCGGCGCGAAACTCGACGAGGCCGACAACAAAGGCAGGACACCACTTGCCTGGGCCGCCTACAGGGGCACTGCGGACGTCGCCGAGATCTTAATCTCCAAAGGAGCAGCGGTAGACCCAAGGGACTTCAAAAGCGGCACCCCGCTTATCTGGGCCGCGAAAAGGGGCTGGGCGGAGGTTGCGGAACTTCTCATAAAAAGCGGGGCAGACATAAACGCATCCGACAAGGACGGCGCCACACCTCTTTTATGGGCCGTTGGCAAGGGGCACAAGGACGTGGTGGAATTGCTGGTCGAAAAGGGTGCGGCCATCAATGCCAAAGACAGGAAAGGCAGGACCCCCTTTACGTGGGCAGTAATGACCAGCCACAGGGATATCGCGGAATTCCTGAAATCAAAAGGAGCGCGGGAATAACACATGAGCCCCTTGAGAAATAACCCCGGGAGGCAT
>DAOUWH010000138.1 GCA_030667205.1 Nitrospirota bacterium | reverse complement strand
GGATACATAACCGGGCAGGTCATCCACGTAAACGGCGGCATGTACATGTAACCATATATAGAGGATAATAAAGGAGGAAATAGAGCATGGAAGATAAGGTAAAGGAAATAATCGCAAAACAGCTTGGAGTGGATAGCTCCGAGGTAAAACCCGAGGCGTCTTTTGTGGACGACCTCGGCGCGGACTCTCTTGATACTGTTGAGCTGGTAATGGCCTTTGAGGAGGCCTTCGATGTCCAGATCCCTGATGAGGACGCGGAGAAAATCATAAAGGTCCAGGACGCGGTAGCGTATATTAAGTCCAAGCAGGGATGACACAAAGACGTAGGGTAGCCGTAACCGGGCTTGGCCTGATAACCCCCGTAGGCATCGGGACAGGGGAGAGTTGGGCCAACCTCAAGGCAGGCAAGTCCGGCATCGGCGAGATAACACATTTCGACACCTCCCAGTTCGCCACACGCATTGCGGGCGAGGTCAAGGGCTTCGACCCGGGCAACTACATCGAGGCCAAAGAAATCAAGAAGATGGACAGGTTCATCCACTTCGGCATTGCTGCGGCACAGCTGGCGGTGGAGGATTCGGGCCTGAAGATAACCGACGCCAACGCCGGGAGAGTGGGCGTGGTAGTAGGTTCTGGCATGGGAGGACTCGGTACAATAGAGAGCAGCCACACCAAATTGCTTGAGAAGGGGCCCAGACGTATCACCCCGTTTTTTATCCCCATGGTCATAATCAACCTGGCCTCGGGCCAGATATCGATGAGGTTGGGCGCAAAGGGGCCGAACTCCGCACCCGTTACGGCCTGCGCCACTGGCACAAATTCAATAGGCGACGCATTCAGGCTCATTCAGACCGGATACGCCGACGCCATGATAGCCGGAGGCACTGAGGCCTCCATTACGCCGCTTGGCATCGGGGGGTTCAATGCCATGCGGGCGCTTTCCACCCGGAACGAGGAGCCCGAGCGGGCCTCGAGGCCCTTCGACGTTGACCGCGACGGCTTTGTGATGGGCGAGGGGGCAGGGATAATGGTGCTTGAGGAGCTTGAGTCCGCACGGAAGCGGGGGGCGCGGATATATGCCGAGGCCATGGGCTACGGCATGACCGCCGATGCCTACCACATGACCGCCCCGGCCCCTGAGGGCGAGGGCGCCGCAAGGTGCATGGACGCGACCATTAAGGACGCCGGGGTCTCCCCGGAAGACGTCGGCTATATCAACGCCCACGGCACATCCACCAGGTACGGCGACGAACTGGAGACCGCCGCCATAAAGACAGTCTTCGGAAGTCATGCTTTTAAGCTTTCGGTAAGCTCCACCAAGTCCATGGTGGGACATCTCCTTGGCGCGGCCGGGGGCGTCGAGGGTATCGCAACGGTGATGGCCATTTACGAGGGGGTTATCCCCCCGACCATCAACCTCGACAACCCGGACCCGGAGTGCGACCTCGACTATGTGCCGCACAAGGCAAAAGAGGTCGAGATTAAATACGCCATCTCCAACTCCTTCGGCTTCGGCGGCACGAACGCCTGTCTCCTTTTCAAAAAGTTCGAAGGCTGAAGTCCCCATGTCTCGATCCGGCATCCCAGAGCTTCAAAAGCGCATAGGCTACAAGTTCAAGGACAAGGGCATATTGCTTGAGGCCCTCACCCACAAATCATTCCAACACGAGTACCCCGACGAGGCCCCTGCCCATAACGAGAGGCTTGAGTTCCTGGGCGACTCGGTGCTGGGGCTGGTGGTCGCGGATTACCTTCACGCAAGCGACGCCGGGCTTACGGAGGCCGGGATGTCCCGGATAAAGTCCCATGCCGTAAAGCGCAAGATGCTTGCCGAGCTTGCCGGAGATGTCTCGCTCGGGCTTTACCTCAGGGTAGGGCGGGGCGAGGAGGGCTCCGGCGGGAGGCGGAAGAGTTCGATACGGGCCACTGCCATGGAGGCCGTCTTCGGCGCGGTGTTCGAGGACGGAGGCTACAAAAAAGCGGAAAAGGTGGTGCTGGGGCTTCTTGGGGAGTGGCTCGATGCCGCGATCGCCTCAGGGGATTTTGCCGACTACAAGAGCGACCTTCAGGAGCTCTGCCAGATGCGCTTCGGCCAGCTGCCCGAATACCGCCTCGCCGCACAGGAAGGCAAGGACCACAAGAAAATATTCACGTTCGAGGTCTTCATCGAGGGGCGCCCTTTAGGCCGGGGTGCGGGAGGCACCAAGAAGGAGGCCCAGGCAAGGGCCGCCATGGAGGCCCTTCAAAACCTGGAACACGACGAATAGCTCAAAATAACCCCCCCCTTTAAAAATCTCTTGCATCATGTCCGTTTTTCTGATATATGATTTTTATCATGGTATGCCCTCATGGGCCGGAGTAATCTTTAGTTAACAGTACCATGAGAAAGGAGGTCTTGGCGATGGGATATACGCAGGGTGCCCTGGAGGACAAGATTCTGGAGATGTACCCCGAGGTGCGCCAGCACGGCATATCGGTAGGCCTGAGGTTCGACGAGGAAAAGAACACGTGGGTGATCAAGTTCAAGAAAGACCGCCACGAATTGGAGACTTTCCTGGAAAAACAGGACGCTGACGAATGCATGGACGGCAAAAAATGCGTCCACCTGGGCGTGCAGCTGGGGGACTTTATCGACAACTTTGAAAGGCCACACCCGGCCTGATAAATTTAGAGGGAGGACGATATGGCAAAACCAGTCATTGATTACGACCTGTGCGAAGGATGCGCCTCGTGCGCTGAGTTATGTCCAGAGACGTTTGAGATGAGGGACGATGAAAAAGCATATGTTATCGGCGACTGCAGCGGCTGCGACTGCGAGGAGGCCGCGGGTATATGCCCCACCGAGGCCATTACCTTAGAAGAGGACTGAGGAACTAAATCTTAACCCGATGTGGCAGCGGTTTCAGCGTTGGATGGGGTCTGTGACCCCTTCCAGTAGGGGTGTGAGAGGTCTTCGAAGGCGGATATCGCGGCGATGCTTCCCTGTCCTACGGCGACTGATATCTGCTTCTCTCCGCCTGCGATGTCGCCCGCGGCATATACCAGGGGCATTGAGGTCCTCTGAGAGCGGTCGACCTTGATGTAGCCTTCCGGGTCAAGCTCAAGGCCGAGCTTCACGGCCATGTCGTTGTTCGGCCTGTAGCCGATGGCGACGAACACTCCGTCTACCTTAAGGTCTTTAGTGTTTCCGGTCTTGAGGTCTTCGAGCCTCACGTGCTCCACGACTTTTGTCCCGGTTATCGCTTTAACGCGGGAGTTCCAGTGTGCGGGGATGTTTCTCTGAAAGAGGCTCTGCTGGAGCCTGTCCTCCGCCCTGAACTCCTCCCGGCGGTGCACCACGCTGACATGCGCGCCGATGCTTTCGAGGTAGAGGGCGTAGGTAAGGGCGGTGTTGCCGCCGCCCACGACGATTACAGTCCTTCCGTCCTTGAAGATGTAGCCGTCGCACGTGGCGCAGTAGCTTACGCCGCGGCCAGTGAAGTCCCCCTCGCCGGGCACATCGAGGGTCCTGTGGGCCGCGCCGGTAGCCAGGATGATGGCCCTGGCCGTGTAGAGCCCTCTTTTAGTTGATACCTCGAAGCCCTTGCCGGTCTTTTTAATGCCGTCCACGCCTATGCCCTGCACGATGGGCGCGTACTGTGCAGCCTGCTGGGCCATCATGTCCACGAGGGCCTTGCCCTGTATTCTCGCGAAGCCGGGGTAGTTTTCGACCACAGGGGTGATGGTTACCTGCCCCCCGACGTTTGCGCGCTCGAATATGATGCTGCGGAGGCCGCTGCGCTCGGCGTATATGGCGGACGTAAGCCCTGCCGGCCCGCCGCCCAGTATCACGACGTCGTATTCACGGAGTGTTTCCCTTCCGGCGGGCATTACGTGCTCCACGCGCTTGCCCTCGACGAGCGATTCCATGAAATACTCCTCGGGCTCAAGCCCCGGCGCCGTTAGCACGTTGTTGACGAAAGTCCTGGGCACCGACATCGCGCCGAACTTTTCGGCCATGTCGCGGTTTTCGTATATCTCAACGGCCTCGGCGCTTACGAGGCCGGGCCTCTCGATGGCTGCCGAGACCGCGTAAAGCACCTGCTGGGGGCAGTAGGGGCAGGTGGGGCTTACAAAGACCCTCACGTGCCTTTTTTCCTTCAGCCTCGCAAGCCGTGTCCTTGAGTCTTCGGAGGCAATGGTATGTCCTGTCGATGCCATTATCAGGGCCATCACCAAAGAGCGGCCCTCCTCGCCCTGGGGAGAGCCGGTGAACCGTATGCTGTATTTCTCGGGGCTAATCAGGACGGTGGGAGACCTCTCGACGCCGTACCTTTTAGAGTCCTCGTCTCCAATCGTGTGGAAATGTGCTTTGATCCTCTTGTCAAGCTTTGCGATTTCCTGTACTATCTGTACTGTGAGCTCGTTGAACTGGTCGTTGTCCCCTTCCAGGGTGAATACGTGCACGTTGACGTCGCCGGCGAGGACAGTAAAACTCTTCTTAAGCGACTCCCGCACGTCCTTTGTCAGAATCTCTTCTGCCATGACAACTAAATTATATCGCAAAATTCGGGAATGTGGAATCACCCGGTGTTTGGCCCTGCCGGGAATAGTTCCATTATTGATTAAAGTCAATAAAGAGTGTAAATTACATTGATTCCATCTGGGGGAATTTTTTGCTGTTCTGTCAGGTCAGCGGTATCGACAAGGTGGTCTTGGAAGAATACATTCGCTGATGGACTACGATTTATATCATGCCGAATCAAGGGAAGCGAACTGCTGGCACGGGATATTGTTTGTCCCGAGAGCGACAAGGCAGGGTCTCCTGGGTTATCTGGGCGAGATCCGCACAGGGCTGACAGGCGGTCTTAATTGCCTGTTTGATACCATCACATGGGAGATGAAAAAGGCGAGATACTCAGAGCCATCGCATACCCCTGCACCCGTCTTATCGAGCGGTGGAACAACGGTTACGTATTGCAGGAAGGCAGGTGGTACAAGGGTTTCT
>DAOUWH010000191.1 GCA_030667205.1 Nitrospirota bacterium | reverse complement strand
TGTCTCCGGAGGCTTGCGAGGAGGTCATCAGAGAAACACTGGGCACTAAGAAGTCCGGCAATGTGGATGCCCTTGTGAGGCTTTCGATGGGTAGGCCGGGCCTCGTGCTGGGGGAAGACCCGGTAAAGGCGAGGGATAAATTTATGGGTACCCTTGCAAAGATGCTCCGGAGAGAGGGCAGGTGCGCGTGGAAAGAGCGTGGGGACATGAAGCGGTGGATTGAGATGGCGCTGATGCTGCTGAGGGACATGGCGGTCCTCAGCATTACCGGGGACGCCGGAGGGCTCCTGAACGAGGACATAGCCACCGAACTTAAGAGGATGAGCAAGGGGGCGACCACGGACTCAATAATGCAGTGCTATGGAAAACTCATGGGCCTTGCCGAAGAGCTCAGGTTCAACCCGAACAAGGCCGTGACCTGGAACTACGCCGGAAGCGTGCTGGAGGCTGCGGGCATAAGTGGATAGCGTAGTAGGCATAAGGTTTTACCCCTGCGGGAAGATATACTGTTTCAAGGCGGACGGGCTGGAACTGAAGCGCGGCGAGCGAGTGGTGGTCGAGAGCGACCTCGGGGTGAGCATCGGCAGGGTGGTCGTGGAGGACTACGCCCCCGAGGACCCTGAAAAAGAGCTCAAGCCGGTGCTAAGGCGTGTGACCGAAGAGGACATAGGCAAAGAAGAGGACAACGCTTCGCTCAAGCAAGAGGCCCTCGATTTCTGTAACGAAAGAATTATGGCCCGAGGCCTTGCCATGAAGCTCCTGGGCACTGACGTAACGCTTGACAGGAGACGCATCATCTTTTTCTTTAGTGCCGAGACACGTATAGATTTCAGGGAGCTCGTAAAGGACCTTGCCGCGAAGTTCCGCACGAGGATAGAGTTGAGGCAGGTAGGCGTAAGATACGCCGCCAGGGTTGTCGGGGGCATGGGCGTCTGCGGCGCCGAACTCTGTTGCAGGCGTTTTCTGACCTCGTTCGCGCCTATATCGATAAAAATGGCAAAAAGCCAGGACCTCGCGCTCAACACCAGTAAGCTCTCCGGTATCTGCGGAAGGCTGATGTGCTGCCTGGGCTACGAGTACGAGGAAAGACCCGGGGAAGAAAGAGGGGTAAAGAAGGAAATAAAAGAGGCAAAAGAGGAAAAGGCCCCTGCCGAGGCCACCGCACCGGTCGAGGCGCCTGCGCCAGGGACACCCGCGGGGGAGACCCCTGATAAAAGACGCCGTCCGAGAAGACGCCCTCACGGCAGAAAACACCAGCCACCCCAAAAAGGCGACGGGGAAACCAGGGCCGAGGGCAAACCCGCGGAGGGCAAACCCGCCGAGGACAAACCTGCCGAGGGCAAACCCGCGGAGGGCAAACCTGCGGAGGAAAAACCCGACAAGAAACCGTTCCGAAGGAGAAGGAAGAGGCGCATGAGGGGCAAGAAGAAGGAATGAACTTCTACGTCACCACGCCGATATACTATGTAAACGACCAGCCCCACATAGGCCACGCCTACACCACGGTCGCGGCCGACGTGCTGGCCCGGTACCACAGAATGAGGGGCCGCGATGTCTACTTCCAGACAGGCACCGACGAGCACGGACAGAAGGTCCAGAGCGCGGCGGAGGAAAGGGGCCTCGACCCCAAGGGCCACGCGGACATGATGGTCGAGAATTTCAAGACCCTGTGGACGAAGCTCGATATATCGCACGACGCCTTCATAAGGACCACCGACGCTGACCACACGAAAGTGGTCCGGGAGCTTCTCCAGAGGCTCTGGGATGAGAAACAAATAGTCAAGAGGACGTATTCGGGCTGGTATTGCACTCCGGACGAGCGCTTCTGGATGGAAAAGGACCTTGTGGAGGGGTGCTGCCCGGACTGCGGCCGCGAGGTCGAGAAAATAGAAGAGGACAATTACTTCTTCCTGATGTCAGAGTATCAGGACAGGTTGACAGAGCATATTCAGAAGAATCCCGGATACATCCTGCCCGAGACGCGCAGGAACGAAGTGCTGGGTTTTCTGAAGAACCAGCCCCTGGGAGACCTGTGCATATCGAGGCCGAAGACAAGGCTTGCGTGGGGCGTGACGCTTCCGTTTGACGAGGACTTTGTCACCTATGTCTGGTTCGACGCGCTACTGAATTATTACTCCGGGGCCCAGTATCTCGCACCCGCTGAGTTTAAGAAAACTAACGGGGACCTTGCCCCCTGGCCCGCAACGCATCATTTAATCGGCAAGGACATACTCACCACCCATGCCGTGTACTGGTCCACGATGCTCATGGCCCTGGAGATTCCGCTTCCGGAGAACATCTTCGCCCACGGCTGGTGGACCGTGGAGGGCAGGAAGATGTCGAAGTCCCTCGGCAATGTGGTGGAGCCTGCCGGGGTCGCGGAGAAATACGGCGTCGATGCCTTCAGGTATTTTCTCTTGAGAGAGGTGCCCTTCGGCCTTGACGGCGACTTCTCGGAGGATGCCCTCGTAAACAGGATAAACACCGAGCTGGCCAACGACCTCGGAAACCTCCAGAGCAGAGTTTTAAAAATGGTCGCCAAGTATTGCAAATCCGAGGTGCCCGAGCCCGAAGAGACGGAAGAGGAGATGAAGGCGCTTGCAGAGGGCATCCTCGATGCGCTTGAGGGACATTTGGAGGTGCTTCAGTTTCAGCGGGCCCTTGATGAAATATGGAAGCTTGTCTCTTTCGTCAACAAATATATAGATACAAACGCCCCGTGGGCGCTTGCCAAGGACCCCGCAAAAGCCGGAAGGCTCAGGACGGTGCTTTACTCCTCGACCGAGGCTTTAAGATTCCTGGCCCTCTACCTCCACCCGTTCATGCCGGGCTCAACAGTAAAACTCTGGCGCACCCTTGGACAGGGCGAAGACCTCCGTGAGATAAGCCTCGATAAGGAGGCCCGCTGGGGCAGACTAAAACCAGGCACCGGGCTTTTGGATGAGGGGCCGCTGTTTCCGCGTATCGATACAGGAAAAAAGGAAAGAGAACGCGCAAAGTTTGAGCCAAAACGGGCAACTGAAAAGGCAATAGGTGAAATGCGACAAAAACTGTCGGGGAAAGAGGGAAAAGACATGGAAGAAAAGGCTGCCGACAACCTTATAAGCATTGACGGTTTGACGAAGGTCGAGATCAAGACCGGAAAGGTCCTTAAGGCCGAAGCGGTGGAAGGTTCCAATAAACTCATTCGGCTTGAGGTCGACACCGGAGAGCCGAGGCAGATTGTGGCCGGCATAGGCAATGCCTACAGGCCCGAAGACCTTGAAGGCAAGACAATAGTCGTGGTGACGAATCTGAAACCCGCAAAGCTCATGGGTATCGAGTCGCAGGGCATGCTCCTTGCCGCGACCGGTCCGGACGGAGAGCCCTCGGTCCTGATGCCCGACAGGGAAGTGCCCCCCGGCTCGAAAATAAAATAGCCCGCCTCAGGGGGTTTTGGCTGCTTTTCTGCCGCCTATAATCTGTCCTGTCCTGAGCGCCACCACGATGGGCGGCATCAGTATCTCCTTCTCCTTGTGCTCGAACGCGAGGCTGATCTTCACGGCGGAGGGCATGTATTCCATCTCCTCGGGGTCCCACTCCGTGACCCATTCCATCTCGTCGCCCTCCTCGCCGGGGTCAAGGTACTCGAATGCGATTTCGGTGACCGTGGGGTCGAAAATATACTCGTCGCGCGGCTCCTCCTCGAAGACCTCGGCGAAATAGATGTCCTCCTGCATCTTCAGGCCCTCGGAGTCCGCAAAGAGGGTTACCCACTTCAGGCCC
>DAOUWH010000106.1 GCA_030667205.1 Nitrospirota bacterium | reverse complement strand
GTCCTGAGGAAAAAACCCTGCAACATGGAGCGCGACATCATCAGGCCGCAGCTTGAGCGCTACGCCGATAAGTTAAATTCCATGGGCGTGGTGGTGGACTTCGAAGGAAGCGGCATGCCAGAGGAGGAGGCCGCCGCTGTGGTAGACGTGGGCCTGATGGCGCAGGTCTATGCCAACTTTTTCTCAAACGTGGTCAAGTACGCCCGCGAGGTAACCGCGCCCTCGGGCGAGAAACTGAAATACACGTCATACGGCTACGAGGTCCTTAAGGACTACTTCGGCCCCGGGAATGACGGGGTAAAGTACAATGTCTTCTCCACCGGCCCTCACATGGACCAGGACGACCGCGAAAAGCTCTTTAACGAAGGTTTCCGGGGAAAGAACGCGCAGAAGACCTCCGGCACGGGGCACGGCCTGACCTTCGTGAAAAACGTAATCGAGATACACGGCGGGGTGGTGGGCTACGAGCCCGTGGAGCACGGCAACAACTTCTACTTCATCCTTCCAAAATAATCAAAGTTTCTCGGCGATTGCGGTATCCAGAAGCCACAGCACCTCGCCGCTTGCGGGTCTCACCATGCCTGCGGGGTAATTCCCCTTGCCCTTTAGGACGCTACGAACCACCTCGGCCTTCGAGACCCCCGAGGCGAGAAAGAAGACCTTTTTTGCGGCGTTCAGCACCGGAAGCGTGAGGGTCACGCGCCAGCTCTCAAGCTTCTCCACATATACGGCTACGGCAAGCCTTTCGGTCTCGCCGAGGGCATCAGTGCCCGGGAAAAGCGACGCCGTATGTCCGTCGGCGCCTACGCCAAGGAGCACGAGGTCGAAGACCGGAGGGCCTTCTTCGCCTCCGAAGGCCCTCCGGATATCCTCTTCGTAGCGGAGGGCGGCCTCCTCGGGGGGAAGCTCTCCATGTATCCTGTGGGCCTTTGCCGGGACATGTGAGAGGAGGGCTTCGTTTACTGATTTGAAATTGCTGTCGGCGTGCTCGGGGGGCACGCAGCGCTCGTCGCCGAAGAACAGCTCAACGCGGGGCCATTCGATGTCCGAACGGTAGGGCTCGGCGGCAAGCAGGGCGTAGAGCCTAAGCGGCGTTGAGCCGCCGGAGAGGGCTACGGTAAAGGACCCCTTAGCTCTGATGGCCTCCTTTGCCAAGTGACTAAAAAGCCCGGCGGCATGGAGGCTCATGGCCCCGAGGCCGCTCGATACATGCATGTTGGTCTTCAGATGGGCCGCCATTTCCGCCCGTCGGCCTCGATGAGTTTTACCGCCTCGGCGGGACCCTCGGAGCCCGAGGCGTAATTCGGAAACCTCAGGCGCCCTGCCTCCGACTCGAGCTTCTCGATAAGGGGAGTCAGGAGACTCCAGGTGGCGTCCACCCCGTCTTCTCTTACGAAGAGCATCTGGTCGCCCTGCATGCAATCCAGAAGGAC
This sequence comes from Nitrospirota bacterium, assembly GCA_030667205.1. GTDB lineage: Bacteria > Nitrospirota > Thermodesulfovibrionia > Thermodesulfovibrionales > JdFR-86 > DAOUWH01. The sequence continues at coordinate 4,801 of DAOUWH010000106.1, read as the reverse complement.
CCTTTCGTATGCCTCGAAAGTGAACACGGTCTGGTATGAAAAATCCATGAGAACTTTGTTAAGGCAGAGCTTGCCCCCCGGGGCCTTGGTCTGAAACTCCAGGGTTATGCCCTCGTCGGGCTGTAACCTCAGCACAAGGGTGCTGGGCTCTATGTGATCTTCTATGATGCCCTTGAACATCATGTGGGGCACGGGCTTGTAGTGGATGGATATGGCGGCCTCCCGCTTTGGGAGCCTCTTGCCCGAGCGCAGGTAGAAGGGCACGCCGTTCCATCTCCAGTTGTCTATGAAGACCTTGAGGGCGGCGAAGGTGGGGGTGTTTGAGGCCGGGCTTACGCCGGGCTCGCCCCTGTAGCCGAGGACCTCCGCGCCGTCGATGGCGCCGCTTCCGTACTGCCCGAGCACGGCGTGCTCCCCGGCGCTGTCGATAGGAAAGGGCCTTATCGAGCGGAAGACCTTAACTTTTTCGTCCCTTACCCTGTCGGCCTCGAAGACCGATGGCGGCTCCATGGCCGTGAGGGCCAGGAGTTGGAAGATGTGGTTTTGAAACATGTCCCTCAGCACCCCGGCGTGCTCGTAGTAGCCGGCCCTGTGCTCCACGCCGAGGGTCTCGGCCACTGTTATCTGCACGTGGTCTATGTAGCGGCGGTTCCAGAGGGGCTCGAATATCGAGTTTGCGAACCGGAAGATGAGAATGCTCTGGACGGTCTCCTTCGCAAGGTAGTGGTCCATCCGGTAGATCTGCCTCTCGGAGAAAGACCTTCCAAGTGCCGAATTGAGGCTCCTTGCCGAGTCGGTGTCCCTGCCGAAGGGTTTTTCGATTACCACGTGCGAGTAGCCGGACTGCTCTTCCGAGAGGCGGGACTCTCCTATGTTCAATATTACGGACTCATATATCCCGGGAGGGACGGCCAGGTAGAAGATGCGGTTTTCACCTGTCCGGAATTTCTTCTCAAGCGGCTCAAGCCTGTCCTTTATCGCGCCGTAGGTGCCCGCGTCGGAATAATCGATGTTGCAGTAGCAGAGCTTTTCTGCGAATTTGTCCCATACGTTCTGGCTGAAATCATCCGGGAAGGCCTGCTTTACCGCATCGAGCATCTGGTCTCTAAAGTCCTCGTCGCTCATCGGGCTTCTTGCGGTGCCGAGGACGAAGAAGCCCTCAGGCAGAAATCCGTTCCGGTATAGACGATAGACGGCGGGTACTATTTTTCTTTTTGTCAGGTCCCCCGAGGCGCCGAATATTACCAGGCAGAAGGGGTTTGGCACTTCGATTTCGCATTCAACCGTTTCGGGGGTCAGGACCTTCCCCCGGACCTGAAGCTTTTTGTCAGCCATGTTCATTTGCGCTTCTTTTTAGGGGCCTTCTTCCTGGCTTTGACGCCGTGGCCGCCGAACTCGTCCCGGAGGGCGGCAAGCAGCCTGTCGGAGAAGGACTCCGTATCGCGGGATCGGAAACGCTGGTACAGCGAGGCGGTGATTACCGGGGCGGGCACTGCCGACTCCACTGCCTGCTGCACGGTCCAGCGCCCCTCGCCGGAGTCCTCGACGTATGCCTCCAGCCCCGAGAGGGTGCCGTCACGCCTAAAGGCGTCCTCGGCAAGCTCTAAGAGCCAGGAGCGAATGACGCTTCCCTGGTTCCACAGGTGCGCGACCTTCGAGTACTCAAGCCCCCCGGCGTAAGGCGAGGCGTTAAGTATCTCGAACCCCTCGCCGTAGGCCGACATCATCCCGTATTCGATGCCGTTGTGCACCATCTTTACGAAGTGTCCGGCCCCTGCCGTGCCGCAGTACAGATAACCGTCCCTGGGCGCGAGGGTTTTCAACAGTGGAACGAGTTTCGTGTAGGCATTTTTCTCTCCGCCGAGCATCAGGCAGTAGCCCGCCTTCAGCCCCCATATGCCGCCGCTTACCCCGGCATCGACATAGTCGATCCCTTCATGTTTGAGCTCCATGGCGTGGCGGATGTCGTCCTTGTAATAGCTGTTTCCACCCTCCACGATGATGTCGCCTCTGGCAAGGAGTATCATAAGCTTCTTGATAGTATCGTCCACGGGTTTTCCCGCAGGAAGCATTATCCAGAGCACGCGGGGGGGCTTGAGTTTCTGGACAAGCTCTTCGATGGTATAGGCGCCTGTGGCGCCCTCTTTTACTATTTCCTTGACCTTCTCGGGAGTGCGGTTGTAGGCCACGACCCTGTGTCTGCCCCTGAGTAGCCTCCGGGCCATGTTCATGCCCATTCTGCCAAGACCTATCATCCCAACCTGCATCGTAAGCCTCCGATCTTAACAGCTTATCATATTTTATAGAAGGAATTTATCTCTCTTTTTCGCAATCTCACCGAGCAGGGCGAAGTACGCATCCGAAAACAGCCTCACGCCCTGCTCCTCAAGCCTCTTCGCCACTTCCTCGATGTCTATGCCCAGAGAGCGCAGCTCTTTTAAAAGCCCCTCGGCGGAGTCGATGTCGTCCCGGATGGTCACCCTCGGCTCGCCGTGGTCCATGAAGGCCTTAATGGTGTCAAGCGGCATGGTGTTGACGGTCTCCGGCGCTATAAGCTCCTGGACGTATTTGATGTCGCTGTATGCGGGATTTTTTGTGCCCGTGCTCCCCCACAGGAGCCTTTGGGGGCGGGCGCCCTGTCCCGCGAGGCCCTTGAAACGATTGCCCGCCTTTATCTGCTCACCCAGGCGGTACGCAAGCTTCGCGTTTGCTACCGCGGCCCTGCCCATAAGGCCTTTTAGCTTTTCCTTTTCCGCTTCAGAGGCAGTGCCTTCGATGAGTTCCTCCAGGAGCCTGTCGACGAAAGTGTCCACCCTGCTGACGAAGAAGCTTGCCACCGAAGTGATCTCGTTAACCGCATGGTTCTGGCTGACCCTCTGCTGAAGCCCCCTGAGGTATGCCTCGACGACCTCTTCATAGCGCTTGACCGAGAACAGTAGCGTGACGTTTACGTTTACGCCGTCGGCGGTAAGCTGCTCGATGGCCGGAAGCCCCTCTCTGGTTGCCGGCACCTTGACCATGATGTTTTTTCTGCCGAGTGTGGAGAACAGCCATCTGGCCTCGGCAATGGTCGCCTTGGTGTCGTGGGCAAGGTCGGGCGAGACCTCTATGCTTACGAAGCCGTGCTGTCCTCCGCTGGTGGCGTATGTGCGCCTTAAGGTGTCGGCCGCGGCGCCCACGTCCTCTATCGCGAGGCTGAAGAAGAGCTCCTTGGGGTCGGTATAGTTTTCCTGTATAAGTTTTTTTAGGGCCTCGTCATAATCGGCGCTTCCGCTGATTGCCTTCTGGAAGATGGAGGGGTTGGTGGTGACCCCGCTTACGCCGTCTACCCCCGCAAGGCGGGAAAGCTCTCCGGATTCGATCAGCCCTCTGCTCAGGGTATCGAGCCAGACGCATTGCCCGAGCTTGGCAAGTCCCATCACCGCGTTGTCGCCCATTTTTAATCTCCCTTTTCGAAGTTCTTGCACCCGGAAGCCGTCCGGTCCGCCGTCTGGTTTCCGTAGGGATGCAATGCGAGGCTCTCTTACCCCGGCCCCTTAGCCCGATTGTAGCAGAATAATTTGGCTTGTAAAGAGGAATTGAAACTTTACAACCTACGGTAGAAACGCTCAGGTCCGGCCTGGACATGGGGATGTGTTTTATTGGTTTGTTTCCGGCCCCGGAGTGTGGTATAAATTTAATTAGCGCGGGAGGGTTTCCCCGGGGCAATAATGTAATGTAAATCAAGGAGGTTGGCGACAATGGGAGACTATTACAGGGGCGGGGCATCGCTCATACACGGCATCCAGGCCTGTAATTCGGTGGAAAAGGTCTCGCTGTAACATGGGCCCGGAAGCAGTAGCAGTTCATGGTTTTCAGGAGAAGGTCCTCGCCCACCTGGGTGAGCCTTTAAAGGCCACCGGTATTGAGATACTGCAGGTAAACCTCGGCTTCCTCTGCAACATGTCCTGCAAGCACTGCCATGCGGGGGCAGGCCCTGAAAGAAAAGAGCTGATGGAAGAAAAGACAGTGAAAGAAGTGCTTTCGGTGCTCGGCGAAAACGACATTCCCACGCTTGACCTTACCGGCGGGGCCCCGGAGCTTGTCTCCCATTTCCGCTACATGGTGCGCCAGGCGAGAGAGCTTGGCCGGAGGGTGATGGTCAGGACCAACCTGACAACGTTTTTCGAAAAGGGCATGGAGGACCTGCCGGAGTTTTACGCGGAAAACGGCGTCGAGGTCGTCGCCTCGCTACCTTACTACATCGAAAGCGGTGTGGACAGGGTGAGGGGTGCAGGGACCTTTAAAAAGAGCATAAAAGCCATTGAAAAGCTCAACCGCCTGGGCTATGGCGTTGAGGGGGGAGGGACTCTGAACCTCGTCTACAACCCCCAGGGTGCGTTCCTGCCTCCCGGGCAGGAGACGCTTGAAGAAGAGTACAATAGGGAGCTCAAGAAAAACTTCGGCATATCTTTTAATGAACTTTATACGTTTGCTAACATGCCCATTGGCCGTTTCAGGGATTTTTTAAGGCTCACGGGCAACGTCGATAAATACATAGAGACGCTCACAACCGCATTTAACCCTGCCACTCTCGACGGGTTGATGTGCAGGCACCTCATAAGCGTGGGCTGGGACGGCACACTTTATGACTGCGATTTCAACCTCGTGCTCGGGCTCCCGGTGGATGAGAGCTGCCCAAGGCGCATCAGCGAATTAGATTATTCAAAGCTCTCCCGCAGGAAGATAGCGGTTGACGAGCACTGTTTCGGCTGCACCGCGGGCCAGGGCTCCACATGAATAGGCGCAATCGCTTAGCGGG
>DAOUWH010000185.1 GCA_030667205.1 Nitrospirota bacterium | reverse complement strand
TGATCTCCTGGTGGACGCTTGCCTCCCAGGTCTCAAAGGCCTCTTTCATCACGTGGCAGCTTACGCAGAAGTTTGGGTTGTTCTGGGTGAAGTCGTAGAACCTGAAGGAACCATACCCCACGACACCAAAGATTGCCAGCAGCAAGACGGCAATAATTATCTTGCCCTTAAGCGGCATGTCCTTCTCAAGCCACCTGAACGGGCTGAAAAATTTGAGGATTTTCTCAGCCAACCGTAACGGGGCCATAATTATTCTTTTGATTGTTTCAAGCAATCCAGACACGTTCTCCCCTCCCAAATAGTACTCAGAATCTTTTTATTTATTTATTTCTTTAAGTGTATCATAAGCCGCTCTTGCGGTGCGACTTATGTCCGCCGCCGAATGCGCAAGCGACAGGAAACCAGCCTCGAACTGGCTGGGGGCAAGGTTCACGCCCCTATTGAGCATGCCGGAGAAGAACCTTGCGAACTTCTCCGTATCCGAGGTCTTGACGGTTGCGTAATCCTTTACTTCGGCCTCGGTAAAGTAGGTGCAGAACATAGTGCCGGCCCTGTAAAACTTCGTCTTCGCCCCGGCCGTCTTTGCGGCGTCCCTCATGGCCTCCTCGAACTCCGAGGCCCGGTCCATGAGCTTATCGTATACACCCTTTTTCGAGATGGCCTTTATGGTCTCAATCCCGGCGGTCATCGCAAGCGGATTGCCAGAAAGCGTGCCTGCCTGATACACAGGCCCCTCGGGCGAGACCATGCCCATAATGTCGGCCCTTCCACCGTAGGCGCCCACAGGGAGCCCCCCGCCGATGACCTTCCCCAGGCAGGTCATGTCGGGCTTTATGCCATACCGCTCCTGGGCGCCTCCGTACGAGACCCTGAAGCCGGTCATCACCTCGTCGAATATCAGCACTATGCCGTATTTACGCGAAAGGGAACGCATTGCCCGGAGAAAGGTCTTTTTCGGGAGCACGCACCCTATGTTTCCCGCCACGGGCTCCACAATGACGCATGCTATGGACTTCCAGTCCTTCTCGATGACCTTCTTCAGGGCATTGGCATTGTTATAAGGAAGCGTTATGGTGTTCTTCGCGTACGAGCGCGGCACTCCGGGGCTGTCAGGCACCCCGAATGTGGCGGCCCCGGAGCCTGCCTTTACCAAAAGGCCGTCGGCATGCCCGTGGTAGCAGCCCTCGAACTTTATTACCTTGTCGCGGCCTGTAAACCCCCTGGCCACCCTGATCGCGGACATCGTGGCCTCGGTGCCGGAGTTTACGAGCCTCACCTTCCGCATGCTCGGGTATGCCCCCAGGAGGAGCCCGGCAAGCTTTGTCTCAAGCGCGGTGGGTGCGCCGTAGCTCGTGCCCCGTGCGGCCTGAGCACACAGGGCCTTTACGACCCGCGGATGCGCGTGGCCGAGTATCAGGGGTCCCCATGACAGCACGTAGTCGATGTAGGAGTTCCCATCGGCGTCGTATATCTTTGAGCCCTTCGCGCGCTCGATAAAAAGAGGGGTTCCCCCGACGGCCTTAAAGGCCCTGACGGGGCTGTTCACCCCTCCGGGGATGAGGCCGCTGGCCCGTTTGAAAAGCCTTGCTGATTCCTTAAAACTTCTTTTCTTCATATCCGGGAATTTAGTTCATTAATGTAACACAGCGTTTTTTGTTATGTCAAAAACAGCATGCCGGACAGACCTCTTTAAATACCGTATCTTCATATGTTATAAAAGAAGAACAGCACCTAGGAGGATTACGGATGAAAAAACTCATCGCAATCGCAATGCTTGCATTACTTGCCGTGGCGTGCACCGAAAGCAAGGAGCCCATAACCGGGAAAACCAAGGCCGGCAAGGCAGGCGAAGATTATCTCGCAAAGGTAAACACCGTGCCCATCAGGGCCGAAGACTTAGAATACGAGTTCAACATGCTGCCGTTTCAGGTGCAACAGATGTTCATGGGCGAAGGCGGCATGGAGGGCTTCCTCGAAGAGCTCATTAAGAAAGAGCTGCTGTACCAGGAGGCCAATAAAAGGAACTACATCACAAAGGCGGAATTCAAAAAGCGCGAGGCGGATTTCAGAAAACGCCTCATGATAGAGTTCCTCCTTGAAGACGAGGTCGAGAAAAAATCCATTGCCACCGACAGCGAAATCAGGGAATATTACGACAAGAACATCCAGGATTTCGTCCTTGAGGTGCCGAACAAGGACAAGCCCCAGACGCTGGAGTTCGATGCGGTAAAAGAGCTTATCAGGCAGCGCCTCGTCGCCGAAAAAGAACAGGATGTCTTTGACTCTTATGTAACAGGGCTAAAGAAATCTTATAAGGTAAGCCTCAACGAAGAGGCCGTCAGGCAGGCCTTCGGCAACAAGACAGCGCCCTGAGGCGAATTTCACATCAGGCAATATCCCCCATTCGCCCGGAGAGGCCGCTCCTCGTCAATGGCCCCAGAGATAAACGTGCCTTGTAAGAGCTTTTTCTATTCACTTACAGGTAATATTCGGGTATAATTCCGTATGGCAAAAGCCTTAATCCAAGGGGGAACAACCTGATTGCTTAAACTCAGGGACGGGTTGATAGAGCTTTACAAAAAGGTCGCCACCTCGGTCCCGGGCGATGTGCAGGAGGCGCTTCGCGCCGCACACGACAACGAGGCCGATGGCTCCGAAGCAAAAGAAGCGCTTAAGGGCCTCCTCGACACCATAAGAAGCGCGCGGCAGCACTCCAGGCTCGTCTGTCTGGACATCGGCGTGCCGGTCTTCTATGTAAGCGTTCCCCGGGGGCTGAGCCATAAGGAAATCAAAGACACGATTATGGACGCCACGAGGCTCGCGACACGCAAGGTCCCCCTGAGTGCAAACGCCGTTGATATCCTTACGGAACGCAACACAGGGGACAACACCGGAGAGGGGTTCCCCATAATACATCTTAAGCAGTCATCCAACGACATGCTGACCGTAGACCTCACGCTCAGGTGCCCCGACTGCGAGGCCCAGGGGCAGACCTATTCCCTGCCCGATGAGGCCCTCGGCGCGGAAATAAACCTCGATGGCATCGCCAAATGCGCCGTCGATGCCGTTAAAAAAGCGCAGGGCAGGGGTTGTCCCCCGTACGCTGTAGGCATCGGCGCCGGGGCGTCAAAGGACCAGGTCACGAACCTTTCAAGAAGACAGCTTTTAAGAAAGCTCTCGGATACGGCGGGAAACGAGGCAATTGCCGAACTCGAGGAGACTATCCTCGGAGAGATAAACCGGCTGGGCATCGGCCCGCTTGGCCACGGGGGCGCGACCACGGCCCTGGGGGTCAAGGTCGGCCTCAACCACAGGCTCCCCGCGTCTTTTGTCGTGGACGTGTACCTCAACTGCTGGGCGCTCAGAAGAGGCCGCCTCATCTGGTAGCACGGAGAAAGCGGCTCATGATTGGGCGCTTTGCGGGGGATGACTTAAGGTGATATTCGTGGTCGGCGGCACGGGCTTCATAGGAAGCCACTTTTTGAGGGCGCTCAAAGAGGCGGGCCACGACGTCAAGTGCCTCATCCGCACGCCCGGACGCGCGGGGACCTGCACCGCCATGGGCTTCAGCACCGCAAGCGGCGACATCACAGACCGGGACTCCCTTAAAACTGCTCTCGAAGGAGTGCACACCGTCGCACATCTGGTGGGCATCATCGAAGAGCGCGGGTCCCAGAAGTTTCATAAGGTCCATTTCGGGGGCACCATAAACCTTGTTGAGGAGGCAACCCTTGCCGGCGTCAGGCACTTCATATACGTAAGCGCCCTCGGGGCGGACATCAACTCGCCCTACCCCTACGCCAGGACAAAGGCCCAGGCCGAAGGGGCCGTAAAATCCTCCGGC
>DAOUWH010000006.1 GCA_030667205.1 Nitrospirota bacterium | reverse complement strand
CGACAGGCACGGACGGCTCAAGCTGCCAGGGGGACCTCTGGAGCGTCATGAAAACGAGCACTGCACATAACACTGCGGCAATGCCCCCCGAGGCCAGCCTTCCGATTTTTTTAAAATCTTTCGCCGAGTACAAGATGAACATCGGAAGCACAACAAGGGCCAGCGTAACGCCCCTCGAATAATAAAGGCCGAAGAGCACGAAGGCCGACAGCAACATCGCCTCGGGGAACCTGACCCTTCTGTGAACAGCATACCCTGCGAGCGCCGCCAGGACGGCAAGCGCCATATAGGCCATCATGAACAGAGGCCAGATGAGGTGCAACTTCTCGTAAAAGAACCACAGCGGCTTGTACTCCATCAGCACGGAGACGACATCTATCATCCCCCCGGTTGCGGCACCGCCCGCCGAAGAAGCGCCCACGGCAAACGGATCGCTTAAGAACCGGAAGATATGCCCCCGAAGAAAGCCGTAGAGGAGGCTGTTGGTGTTGGGATTAAGAAGCGTTGCCGCAGTCCCCAGCGCCGCGGGGACAAGCATGAAAAGCTCCTCCTTCCCGGATTGGGCCGATTCCGACCTCCTGTAAAGGGCCGCCTCGACGAGCACCCCGAGCGTGAAGACCCATATCATCACCACGCCGAATATGAACCCCCCGTGCAGGTTGCTCCAGAGGGCCATCATAACGGCAAGGAGCGCCACCCATGGCCACCTGCCCCCGGGCCTCCTTAAACGCCAAAGGAGGGGCACAAGCAGGAAGCACAGCGCAAAGGTAAACGCCTGCGGCCGCTCGAAAGTGTAATGGAGGCTGAACGCTATAAGCAGGACCGGCAACAAAAGGACCGGCACGGTCCAGAGCGGACTCAGGCCCTTCCTTACGGACAGAACATACACCGCAATAAACGGCGCCAGTATCATAAGTATGCGGAAGACTATGAGGCCGGCATAACCGCCGAGTTTATAGACCAGGTAAAGAAAGACCTGTCCGAGCCACTGGCTCCTGAGCCCTTCGACCTGGGTCTCCGAAAGCGGCCTCGGCGCAGTGTACGAGAAGGGGTCCTCGTAGCCGGGGCCGGGCAGTTCCCCCTGCTGCAGTACCCACTGGCCGGCCTTCAGGTGCCAGAAAAGGTCGGGGTCCGCAAGCGGTACAAATAAAATCAGGAAAACATATACGAGCAAAAGAGCGGGCAGCCCGTGGCGGGCAACCGCCCTAAGCAGCCTTGTCCCTGTGCCCAATTCATTCATCCTGATTTCTGATGCGATTATTCTTCTCCTAGCAGTTCCGCCTTCTTTATCGAGCCCATCAGGTATTCCTTGAACTTCTCCGGCAGAAGCCACCTTATGCCGAGCTTGTCGGCCCACTTCACGACGCCCTGGTCCGCGGTTATCAAAAGGGCATCGAGTTCCATGGCAAGGAGCAGGAGGTCCACGTCTTCCTTGCTGTCGATAATCCCCTCCCTGAGGGCGTCCCTGTACTTTCTCCTCAGCTCCTGTATGGCCTCGTTAAGAGGCTTCTCGCTGCGCACGGCCTGCTCGGCGACCCTCATGCCCTTGTTGACCCTTTCCCTGATGTCATCCACAAGCTCGTAGAGCAGAAAGGCCGGCGTAGTGAGCTCGTGGCGCCTCGGGGACTTCTGGTTGAGATACACGAGGAGGTCGCCCGAGATGCTTTCGCGCTGGACGAAGTTCATAAGCTCCTCGAATATCGAGGGAGGCATGTAGAACTCGAGTATCGGGATCTGGGCAGCGATGAAGAGGAAAGCCTCCAGGGCCTCTGTGGGCGTGGGGCCGAGGCTTGCCCTGACATCCGGGTTTACGAACAGGCTTGTGTCCAGTACTACGCGGTCTTTATTAAACCTTGCAGGCGCCATGGAGGTTGAACTGGTAGGTGTTCCATCTCCCGCAGGACGGGCATCTTCCGGACCACTCCTCATCGGGGTGGTCGCATTCCGAGCAGCAGTACGGGAGCCTGAGCGTCCGTTTCATGTCTATCGTCTTTTTAAACTCTTCCACCGCCTTTTCGCACTGGTTCCTCCTGAGATAAAGCTCGCCGAGGAGATGGTTCCACTCAGGGTAGGACTCGGGGATCTCCCCGGTGCTCAGTGTCTCAAGGGCGTCGTCCACCATCTCGAGCCTGTAGTAAAGCTTCCCGAGGAAGAACCTGAGCATCGGGTTCTGGGAGTCCGCGGCAAGGGCGCTGCGGTAGTTCCTGATGAGCCTTGAAGGCTCGCCCATGCCTATCAGGACGTCCTCGAGCCTGGCAAGTATTAACGGCGAGGAAGTGGCCTCGTAGCTCTTCTCCAGGAAGCTCACGGAGCCCTCTGAGTCCCCTTCCCTCAGCATGACCTCGGCAACACCCATATATGCGGGCACGAAGCCGCTGTCGATGCGTATGATTTTCCTGAAACCCTTGCCGGCCCGCTCAAGCTGGCTCTGCTCAAGGGCGTTTCTGGCCTGCTCGTAGCGGTAGCCCAGAAGGGCCGCCTCCTCTTTCGCCGTGTCGTGGCCTGCCTTGCTCTCGCCCTTGATGATGCTCTTTTGAACATCGACAAGGTCGTCCCAGCTCGTGTTATGCTCGAGTACCGAGCGTTTAAGGACAAGGGCGCTGAGGTTGCCCGGGTCTCTTTCGAACATCCCCTCAATGTACTCCAGTGCCTCTGGCCACCGCTGCAGCTTCTCCGAAAGCGTCGCCAGCGAGAACATGGCCTCGAGGTTGCCCGGCGATGCCAGAAGCGCCTTTTTGTAGTGCTTGAGGGCCTCGTCGAAGCGTTCGGCCCCGGTATCGAGGTCACCGAGCCTCATGAGGGTATCCTCATGCTCGGGATCCTCTCTAAGTATGTCCTCAAGAAGGCTTCTGGCCTCCGCGGCATTGTCGGCGAACATGGCGTTCATCGCCTTTGAGTACAGGCCGTGTATCCTGTCTTCCTTTTTCTGCTTCTTCTGGAACTGGTAAGTGGCCACCATCCGCCTTGCGTCCCTTACCACGAATATCAGGAGCATCGAAAGCGCCCCGAGCGCGGAGGCTATGAGTACAAGGCTGATCTTGGATATCTCGTACGCCTTGTCAAAGGGCACTGTCACGGTGGTCATGTCCTTATTGGACATCGAAAAAATAGCGATGGCCCCGACGAAAAGGATGAATATCAGGAAAATAAACTTTCCCATCAGTGGTGGTAGCCTCCCCCTCTCATTATGTCCATCGCCCTGTAGAGCTGCTCAAGGAGCAGCACCCTGGACATCTCGTGCGTAAAGGTCATCCTTGAGAGCGAAATCGTATCGGAAGCGGCACTTCTTACCTCTCCGGATACGCCGTAGGGGCCGCCGAGGACGAAGTCCACCTGCGCACGGTCCTTGAGCGCACCGGCAAACTCCACAGAGGAAAGCCCCCTTCCCTTCTCATCCATGAGTATATATGATGAGGACTGTTTTAAAATTCTCTCGCCTTCCTTCCTGAGCCTGTCGTCCACACTGCCGCTTTTTTGCTCCCTGATCTGCACTATCTCTACCGCGGCCAACGGCCTGAGCAGCTTGAGGTATTTCGAGATGCCCTCAGCCGCGAAGTTTTCCCTTGTCTTTCCTGTCCAGAGTATCCGAACCCTCATCCACCAGGACTCTTTCATCTATAGGTACTCTGGGGGCGTCCAGCCAGAGTTTTTCGAGCATGTAGTACTCCCTGGTCTCACGCTCGAAGACGTGCACCACCACGTCGTTGTAATCCATAAGGACCCAGCGGCCGGGGCCCTGCCCCTCGACACCCAGCGGCTTTATTTTCCTTTTGGCGAGACCGCCCCCGATGTGTTCTGAGATGGTCTTGACCTGCTGTGTGCTCTCGCCCGTACAGATAAGGAAATAATCGGTGTAGGACACCAGGTCCTTCATCTCCATAATGACGAGCTCCGAGGCCTTTTTGTCGAGGGCCAACCTTGCTATCTCAAGCGCCCTGTCTCTGCTCTTTAAGGACAATCCCCGCCTTCTTTATTGTTTATACATGTATAGTCTATTTGACATTATAAAAGATTCGACCTTCTCAGGCAACAGGTATTTTATGCTCCTGCCCTCCCCGATAAGCGCGCGGATTGCCGTTGAGGATATGTCCAGAAGCGGAATACCCAGGAGCACCGCTTTCCTTCCCCCCTCAAGCGTAGCGGCTAACGCCTCCCCGGTGCCGCGGTCAAGGCCTTCCAGTTCCCCGGGGTTGACATCGAGATAAGGGGAGCGCACAAGGCTGGCAAACCGCATCGTGGGCCTTCCGATGATGATAAAATCAATCAGCCTTATCAGCTCATCGGGCTCGTGCCACTGGGGAATCTCCATGAAGGCATCCACACCCAGTATGAAAAAAATCTCCGCATCGGGGTGCTCTTGCCTGAGGACCCTGGCGGTCGTCACGGTGTAGGACTTCTCGGGCTTCCGACACTCGATGTCCGATATCTCGAAATACTCGTTCTGCTGCACCGCCATTGCGGTCATCAGGAAACGGTGCTCTACATCGGCGAGGTCTCCGGACTTAAGAGGCGGGCTGGCAGAGGGCACAAAGATTACCTTCTCAAGGGCAATCCTCTCTCTTGCTTCCTCGGCCGCCCTCAAGTGCCCGTAGTGTATGGGGTTAAACGTCCCGCCGAAGACGCCTAACCTCATAGGCCCATTTTTTTCAGCGCATCCTCAGCGGTCTGTCCCTTTGCAGGCGTGTCCTCCGGCAGGTAAAGCATGACGCCGCCCTTGACGGGCCTTATGACGATCTTGCCCTCGGCGGCCAGCTTGTTGGTGGCCTGGACCGGATCCGCATTGTCAAAGTACTTCTTGAATGCCTCGTTGAATCCTGAATAAACGGTGTGTATCCCCTTATAACCATCTTTACGGAGGCTTACTACCGCCTTCGTTATGAACTCCTCCTGCGAAACCTTCTCTGCCATGGCCTTTCCTCCCGTTACATTAGTTACCAAGCGTAATTACCAAATAGCTATATACGTATATAAGAGTACACAATTATTGCCGTCTTTTCAACATAATTCAGTAATTTTATTGATGGGGCGGGGGACTGGAAGCCCTCAACCAAGTAGCGGCCCTGATATGAAGAGCCCACGGCCGGCCAGCCAGCGGCACCCTAACTGCTTGTATTTAATGCGGAATTTGTTGGCCTCCATGGTCGAATTAAGGCCGCTTGAGGATTGCATTTTGCCCTTAGGGATACAACTCCTTCAGGTGGGTTTTATAGAAATAGCACTCGTTCCGGCAGTAAAGTATCTTTTCCTCAAGGGTAGCCTTTACGAACTTGCCGCCCTTGCACCTGGTGCTGGTAATCTTCCAGCACTCGCGCCCGTGGTCAGGATAGGCCGGGCAGGCCTCGCAGGCCTCCGAAGGGCAGTTCATAAACTCCCAGCAGTTAGGTATATCTTTGCCCTTCTTCTTGGCCAAACCCCTCCTGCAACCATAAGCATTAAAAATATCAGCATATTTAGTATGCTTTGCACTTCAGCACATTGTCAAGATATTGAAAAAAATACGCACAGGACTCTACGGATTGGTCTCGATGCATTGTCATAAACCGTCCCCGGGCCCTCCGTAGGGCCTACGCCGGGGGACCCAACGCGGGACATGCCTCTTGTAGTCGATATACTCCCCGCCGAACCTCCGCACAAGCCCCGGCTCCTCAATAAAGATGAAGTAGAAATTGTTCATGACGAAAAACACGCCAAACCATATCAGGATATATATTGAGCCCAGGGCCAGGGACTCCCCGAGGAGAATTGCAAGGACACTTGTTATCATCGGGTTTCTTACATGACGATAGGCCCCCCTTATGACCAGCCTTGGGGGCGGCTCCCAGGGGGCGGGCGTGCCCTCGCCGTATTTAAAGAAAAGCCTTACCGTATGGTAGGCCATTAAAAGACCACACCCTATCAGAACGATTCCCGGAAAGACAATAATCGACTTCGGCGAAAGCCCCCACCCGGGGTTTATGCCCCCTTCGAGATATACAAGGAGCGCGGGAATGAAGACAGCAGCGTTCCCCGGAAGCAGGACTATTGCCTTTAGCAATCTGAGAGAACGGCCGTCTATTTTGTCACCCCCGCAAAGGTCAGCTTTTTTTCATTCTTGTCTTTTTTCTTGCCACTTTTTATTTTTTTTTCGCAGGAGCATACGGGATAAAAATCCTTCGGGCACTCCCTCCCGCAGTGAGGGCACTTTACCATCTCCATATCGTCCAGGTCCGCCATTTACGTCCTCCCGAAACACTTCTTTTGGTCCATGAACAAGATTTTACCATACCGATAAAGTCCGAATACCGGCCCGCACCTTTCAGTTGTAGCCGCTCTCGTGACCCTGCTTCCTTAGCGCAAGGGACGATAGCGTCCGTGAACTAACTCAGCCGGGGCATGAGGATATACGGAAGCGGTAATTTCTCACATCGGATAGCGCTGGAATCCTCGCAACCAATACGTAAGGCTTGAACTCAGGGTATAAAATTGGTGACGTGTTCATGGCACCTTGTGCAGGTCCTTCCCACTTGGTGCACATGCCCGCCCGAGGGGTTATTGCGGTGGTGCTTGGTAAGGGTGTGGCAGACCTCGCATATGCCGTCGTAGACGCTGTTTCCGTCCTCGTCCCCGTCTGCAAAGGAATGCAACGAAGGGCCGCCCTCATTTGTGCCGCGGCTTTCGAACACTGTGTTCTGGATCCCGCTGCTGGTGGTGTTCACCTTGGCAAGGCCAGTGCTGTCAAGCCGCCTGCCCACAAGCCTGATGTTCGTCCCGCCGAGCCAGTTGTCCCTGTCGTTATGGGAGTCGTGGCAACCGGTGCATGTTATCGTAAACAAAGGATATTGCGTCGGCGAATCGTTCGTGTGGACGTCGGCCTTCTGGGTTGAGATGCCGGCGGGCCCGTGACAGGTCAAGCACAGGGTCTCCACGACCTCCTCTTTCAGGAGGGCTAACGCCGGTGCCCCGTGAATATTGTGGCAGAAACTACAATCGTGATTCGGGTTGGCCGCCCCCGGCTCATCGGGCAGAAGCACTATGACACCCGTCACAAATATAGCAAGCCCAAGTATGAGTATTAATCTTTTCACGGCAGCCCTCCGCCTCTGAACGCCTCGACCCTGTCGTTTCGGCTGTTCGTCACGAACACATCTCCTGTGGCGGGTGCGACAACGACGTCAAGGGGCAGTTTGAGCTGGCCGGGCTCTGTGCCGAAGCTGCCCAGCACTTTTAGGCCGAGCCCCGATGTCCTGTCGAAGACGAGCACCTTTCCAAGCATCGAGTCGACCATGAAGACGTTGCCCGCAGGGCCAACCGCAAGGCCCTGGGGCCGGGAGAACAGGAAATCCCCCTGTACCGCGCCCGAGATCTTAAAGCGGAAGATGCCATCGTAGTCATAGACCTTTATGGCCGCCGGAATGCGGGCAATCGTGTCTCCGAAGTCGCTTACGACCACCTCGCCGCGGCCCGGGTCAAGGGCAATGCCCGTGGGGTTTACGAGGCCCTCCTGCGGGACTCCCTCCTTCGGGATGACATAAAGGAACGGGCCCTTGGCGTCAAAGACCTTTACGGACTTCCCGTATCCGTCCACCACGAAAACAAGACCTCTTTCGCCATCAAAGGCGATATCCGTGGGTTTTAAAACCTCCCCGTCGAGGTTGTACTGCATCTTGCCTGAGGTGTTAAAGACCTCGACGCTCCGCGTGGTCTCGTTACCGACGAACAGGCGCCCCTTCCCCCAGGCGACCCCAAGCGGCCTGCCGGACACCTCGAACGCTTTTTTTATCCTGAAGTCCGAGCCGTCCAGTGTATAAATGAACCGCTGGCTATAGTCAGAAACGAACAGGTTTCCGTCCAGATCCTGGGAGATTCGCACAGGGTGGGTCAAAGGGGGCCTTTTCTTGGACTTAGCGGCGCCCGGACCATCTGAGCCCTTTACGGCCTCCGTCACAGCGCCTTGCCCAAGAAGCAGGAAAATGCCATAGGTTACGAAGGCGGCACAAATGAGCAATAACAGTGCATTACGCGTTTTCATTGCTCTTCCTGTTTACATTATCTTACAAAAATTGTTACTTGTCAACCAGGCCGGAAGTCAATAGATTGGGAAATCACGGACACTCCTTCGAGATGAGGATGGGACGTGGAATGATTCGTTGCTTCCACCGCTTAATGGTCAACACGGGCCCGACTAACCGATGCCCTTGTGGTACTCCTGGAGGGACTTTAGTTCACGCGGTTTCGTGAGGCAGTCCTCTATGCCCTTTGCGGCGGCAATCGCGGCCGAGAGGGTCGTAATATACGGGATCTTGTACTTTATGGCGGACTTGCGTATGTAGGAGTCGTCTATCTTCCCGGACTTTCCGATCGCCGTGTTGACAATGAGATGTATCTTACCGCTTTTTATCTCATCAACGATATCGGGCCTGGTCTCGGTCATTTTATTGGCCAGTTCGGACTCTATGCCCTGTTTCGCCAGGAATTCGCGCGTGCCCTTTGTGCACTTGACGGTAAAGCCCATGTCAGTAAAGCGGCGCGCCACTTCTATGGCGGACTGCTTGTCGCGGTCGGCAATGGTTATAAGCACCGCGCCCTTCAGAGGCAACTCCTGTCCCGCTCCATTTTGAGCCTTGTAGAAGGCGAGCCCGAAGGACTCGTCCAGCCCCAGGACCTCGCCGGTGGACCTCATCTCCGGTCCGAGCAAGGGGTCAACCTCGGGATACATATTGAAGGGGAACACCGCTTCCTTCACGCCGTAATGGGGGATGCTCTGACGGGGGAGCTTGAACTCCGAAAGGTTCCCGCCGAGCATGAGCCTTGTGGCTATGGGTACCATCTTTATATTGCAGACCTTCGATACGAGGGGCACTGTGCGCGAAGCGCGCGGGTTTGCCTCCAAAACGTATATCACGTCCTCGGCGATCGCGTACTGGATATTGATAAGCCCTACCACGCCGAGTTCTATCGCGATCTTCTTCGTATACTCGTTTATCGTATCGAGGTGCCTTGCGCTTATGCTTATGGGGGGTATTACGCATGCGGAATCGCCCGAGTGCACGCCGGCCAGCTCGATGTGCTCCATTACGGCCGGAACGTACGCGTCCTTGCCGTCGGATATGGCGTCGGCCTCGGCCTCGATGGCGTTTTCCAGGAACTTGTCGATGAGTATGGGCCGCTCCGGAGTCACGTCCACGGCAGCGGCAACATATTCCCTGAGCATCTCCTCGTCGTAGACGACCTCCATCCCGCGTCCTCCGAGCACGTAGGACGGCCTTACCATAAGCGGATACCCTATCTCCGAAGCTATCGCAATGGCCTCATCCACCGTGCTTGCCATGCCCGACCTGGGCATTGGGATGGCGAGTTTTTCCATTATCTTGCGGAAGCGGTCGCGGTCCTCCGCTAAATCTATCGTAGCCGGCGATGTGCCCAGTACCTTTACGCCTTCGGCCTCGAGTTCCCGAGCGATATTCAGGGGCGTCTGGCCGCCGAACTGGATAATGACGCCCTCGGGCCGCTCCTGGTTGTAGATGCTCAGGACGTCCTCGATCGTAAGGGGCTCGAAATAGAGCTTGTCTGAGGTGTCATAGTCCGTGGAGACGGTCTCGGGGTTGCAGTTGACTATTATGGTCTCGTAACCCTCGTCCTTAAGCGAAAAGGCCGCGTGCACGCAGCAGTAATCAAACTCGATGCCCTGCCCGATGCGGTTCGGGCCCCCGCCCAGGATCATTACTTTTGGCCTGTCGCTGCGGGCCACGCTGTCGGGGGCGTTATACGTCGAATAGTAATAAGCGGCGTCCTCCACGCCGCTTACCGGCACTGATAACCATGCCTGGGCCAGGCCGAGTTCAATGCGCCTGTTGCGTATGTCCTTCTCGGGCAGGCCGAGTATATAGGAGAGGTACCTGTCGGCGAACCCGTCCTTCTTTGCCTGTAAAAGGAGTTCGTCGGGCGGCATGGCGCCCTTGTGCTTCAGCACCTCCTCTTCCAGCTCCACGAGTTCCTTCATCTGCTCGATGAACCAGGGCTTAATGTACGTAAGCTCATAGAGCTTCTGCACGTCCACGCCCTTCCGAAGGGCTTCGTACATTATGAACTGGCGCTCGCTCGAAGGCTCACCCAGCATCCTGAGCAGGTCTTCGGCGCTTTTGAGGTTGAAGTCCTTTGCGAAACCCAGCCCGTAACGCCCGTTCTCCAGCGAGCGGATGGCCTTCTGGAAGGCCTCCTTGTAGTTCTTCCCTATGCTCATGACCTCGCCCACCGCTCGCATCTGGGTGCCGAGCCTGTCTTCGGCGTCCTTGAATTTCTCAAAGGCCCAGCGGGCGAATTTCACGACAACGTAATCGCCCGAGGGGGTGTATTTCTCCAGTGTGCCGTCGCGCCAGTAAGGTATCTCATCCATGGTTAAACCCGCTGCCAGCTTCGAAGATATCAGTGCGATGGGAAACCCCGTGGCCTTGGAGGCCAGGGCCGAGGAGCGCGATGTGCGCGGGTTTATCTCGATGACCACCACCTTGCCGGTCTCGGGGTTGTGGGCAAACTGGATGTTCGTGCCGCCGATTACCTGGATGGCGTCCACTATGTCGTATGAATATTTCTGCAGCCTCTGCTGAAGCTCCGTGTCTATCGTCAGCATTGGGGCCGTGCAGAACGAATCCCCGGTGTGCACGCCCATGGCGTCGACGTTCTCGATGAAGCAGACGGTTATCTTCTGTCCCTTGGCGTCCCGGACGACCTCAAGCTCAAGCTCCTCCCAGCCCAGGACGCTCTCCTCGATGAGTATCTGTCCCACCAGGCTCGCGGCGAGCCCCCTGCTTGCGATGGTCCGGAGTTCCTCGACGTTGTAGACCAGGCCGCCGCCCGTGCCGCCCATCGTATAGGCCGGCCTCACCACAACGGGATAACCAAGCTCCGAGGCTATGCCTTCGGCCTCCTCAACGCTGTATGCGGGCTGGCTCCGGGGCATCTCTATGCCGAGCTTGTCCATGGTCTCTTTAAAGACGATGCGGTCTTCGCCGCGCTCTATGGCGTCCACCCCAACACCGATGACCTCGACGCCGAATTTCTCCAGCACCCCGTCGTTTGAGAGCTTTGAAGTGATATTCAGGCCGCTCTGCCCCCCGAGGTTCGGCAATACGGCGTCCGGACGCTCCTTCTCTATTATCCTTGCGACGGTCTCGGCGTTCAGGGGTTCGATATAAGTTATATCAGCCATATCGGGGTCTGTCATTATCGTTGCCGGGTTGGAGTTCACGAGCACTATTTCGTAGCCAAGCGCCCTCAGGGCCTTGCAGGCCTGGGTGCCGGAATAGTCGAATTCGCAGGCCTGCCCTATTACTATGGGGCCCGAGCCGATGATCAGTACTTTCTTGATGTCTTTGCGTGCAGGCATAAACGTCCCCCCCCCCGAGCAGCATTGGTATTAAGACGGCTTTGATGCCACAAGAGTTTATCAGAAGCACTATATATAATCAAATAATGGACTCGGCGCCCTGCCTGAAAAACGCCTCATAGCCAGCGAGAGGGAGAGTAACCGCCCCGGAGCGCCCTGAGCAGGCCCTGCCAGAGTATCTGGCGGCCCCAGTTGTACTTGCCCCACGGATAGAGAAACCTCATTATCTCCAATATTACCTTCCGTTTCTGCCTGCCCGGAAGCTCCGACAGCGCGCCCCGGAAGTCCGCCTCGTGGGGGCGGGCGAAGATTATTTTAAGGGGGTTCCACTGGTCGGAGCAACGGCGTACCTCGGAGGATATCATGGAGCGGTAGACCGATTGCAGGTCGGCGTTCCTGACCAGCGCCTCCACAGCCGCCTCCCCCGCGACGGCACCCGAATGAAGCGCGCAACTCATGCCCTCGGCTATCATGTTGAGAAACCCGGAGGCCTGCCCCGTGACGATCACGTTGCCCTTGCCAAAGACGTAACGGTTAACCAGAGAGAGGCCGAAGTTGTTTATAACTGCCTCACGCTCATCCGTGGGCTTCAGCTTTATGCCGTAGTGCTCCTCCAAATACTCAAGCGTCATCCGGTGCCGCTGGTCGAGGTCGTCTCCGGCCTCATGTCCAACGCCCACTATCTGCCGTCCGTTACGCTCGTGGCTCCACGTATAATAGCCGAGTTCGGGATGGAACCAGAAGTGAAAGTATCTGGGGTCCAGGGGACATTCGATTATCTCATGTAAGTGCTGCCTGACCGTAAACCACGGGATGCTCTGCCTGTACCCCGGGTAGAGACATCGCACCACCTGGGAGTTCGGCCCGTCGGCGCCTATGACCAGGCGCGCCCGATAGCGGACGTCTTCCCCGTCGCGCCTCGCAAGGACGTCCACGTGGGTGTCCTTGTCCTCGAGGCCCACGAGCCGCGTGCGTTCGTGCACTTCTACCTTGCTGCGCTTCACGGCCCAGTAGTCCGAGTTCATGCGGTTAAGGTGGGGTGTCGGGCCGTGGTCGAAGTCCATCGGCATTTGAACCATTCCCCTGAAATGAAAAGTAACGCCCTGGCACGAGGTAGGCTCATGGAGTATTTCCCCCGGCAGGGGGCCGAAGTTCTCTATCAGGAATTTATGCCCTCGGGGGGAAAGGATTCCGCTGCATGTCTTGTGGCGCGGCAGGGCGTGGCGTTCGAGCGCCACGGTCTCGTATCCGGCGTCCACCAGGCGCTTTGCGGCCGCCGCAGAGGCGAGGCTGGCCCCGGATATAAGAACATCCACTTCCCTTATGCCCGCCTGCGCCGTCATTGCAAGGCCTCCCCGCCAAGCTCGGCCACATGCAGGACCGGCACGCCGACATTTTCCCTCAGGTACCCGATGTCCTCTGCCGCCTCCACTACGATTCGCTGGAAGTTGCGGCCCTCGAATATCCAGCGTATCTGCTCCGGGATTTTCGGGGCCGACTTGCATTCGATGTCCGCTGTGCGGCAGGCGCCCGTGGGGATGGCAATCCGCTGGAGGTCGAGGTTCATGGCGCAGCCGGTCTGCCTGCCAAGAGCGGTATAAAACGGCGCGCACCTGTCGAAATCAGCGTTATACGCGCGGGCCTCTATAACGTACAGGTCCGTCGGCCTGAGGGCGGCCCGCACCGCCGGAAGTCTTACAAGGGCCTCGCCCAGCCCGGTTACCTCAAGCCCCGGGAGCACGCCCCGTATATAACGTTTAAAGATGCCGTTGGAGGTTACAACCTCGCGCAGGCCCGCAAGCGGTTTTAAGAACGCCCCGGCCCTCTGTGCATTGGACGCATGCCCCGCCTCGAAGGCCCCGGCGATGTCGGCGCCGTCGTCCTCTGCCACGGCAATACCAAGGAGGGTCTTCACGCGTTCGAGCAATCCACTTCTTTCCCTGAGGGCCGCATCAGGAATAAGCATCGCACCGTTTTTTGCCGATGAGGCGGCGTGCTTTTGCGTCAATTCCTCCGGGGCTGCACCATTGAGCGCCGCGCGGAGCCTTAAGGTTACCCCGACCGTGGAGACGCCCATCGGGCAGACCGGCTCGCATGAGCCGCACAAAAGGCACGCGCCTATGGAGTCCCTGAGGTCTTCGGGCTTCGCGCCCCGCTGAAGCGCAAGGGCACGGCCCATAAAGGTCAGCACCACGTCATGGCTCTGCTGCCATACGGGGCACGACAGCGTGCACACCCCGCATCCGTTGCACCGCTCGTATCCGTCCATAGCGCCCGGCATCAGAATATCACGTCCGGGTTCAGTACCATGCCGGGGTCGGCCTCCCGTTTCATGGCCAGGTGTTTGTCCACGAGCTCGTCGCCGAAGACGCGCCTTATGTAACCCTTCATCATCCCCCCGAAGCGATAGTAACTCGTTCCCATGTCAACGCCGATATCGTATATCTCGTTCTTGAAGGACTGCAGGTAGTCGCGGCTGTAGTAGCGGTCCTCGAGCATCGGCTCGAACTCGCAGCCGTAGGCGATGCCCTTCGCGTCGGGAGGGATGCACGAAAGTTCGTAACGTGGCTTGTCCCCCGAGAGCTTGATGCCCACACAGTAAAGCGTGTAGCGCGGGAAGTAGCGCTTGCACACCTCATTTCCCCGCTCGACGGCCTCGGAGAATTTTCCAGCGCTCGCAGACAGGTCCGGGATGACCATCTGCCGCCCGCCCCAGAACTTCCAGACCGCGTGCGAGAAGACCACCGACCTGTCTATTATTTTTTTCCCGTCCATGTGCTCCGCCGGGCTGAACGAGGGCATCAGCGTGCGCTTGCGCTCAAGCAGATAAAGCGCCTCCTTGACCTTCCAGGGGTGAAGCGCGTACCGCGCGGCCATCCTCAGGGCAAAGCCTATCTCCCCGTGCCCCCTGATGCGTCCTCTGTAGCGGGCGAAGAACTCCCGCTCCCGCTCGTCCGAATCGAACGCCACAAGCATGTTGATGGCACGGTCCATCATGGTGAGGATGCCCACGTAATCGGCGGCGTCCTCCTCT
>DAOUWH010000174.1 GCA_030667205.1 Nitrospirota bacterium | reverse complement strand
GTGGATAATCCCGCTACTGATAATCGTAGTCTGCATCTTGATGATGGGCGGACGGATGCGCGGCATGATGTGCGGCCACGGCACGGAGACGGCCCTTGATATCCTGGACAAGCGCTATGCCAGCGGCGAGATAAGCAAAGAAGAGTACCAGGAGACGAAGGAGGCCCTGACGCACAAGGGCGGCCCCTCGTAGGGCCGCCCGCATAAAGGCCCTGGAGAAGAAGTAAGCCTAATCGCCCACGCCCACGTTGTGCGGGTGTAAGCACGGCACCAGGGTCTTGCGGCCCATGCATATGCTCATCAGGAGCCTTGCTATCAGTTCGTGCATGATGATGGTCTTGCAGTTGTTGTTCTTCTCGAGCCGTTCCTTTATCTTCTTCTTAAGCTCGACGTCGCCGGTGACCTCGATGAGGATATCGGTGTCGGCGCTGTTGTCCACCAGCTCCATGGGCTCGGTGGTGTGGAAGATGCCCTGCTGCTTGGCCGTCCTTATGCTTGCGGCGTTGGGGTTCTTGTCGGCAACGCCCACCATGCTGATGTAGGGATATCCAATAAGCTCCTTCATTAGCGGCGTGCCGGTCCTGCCCCCTCCGATTAGTGCGACCGTTACCTTCTCTATCATAGTAGTGCCTCCCCCTTAAGGATTTTGAGATTTGTAATTGTATCGGAAAAATCCACTGAATGTAAACAGAAAAAGGGGCCACTGGCCCATTTTATGACAGCGTAACCAATTCGAGTGTAAAGAGGGACTGGTCCCCTGGGGCAAGGGGCGAAGCCCCAAGATTAGCAGAATACGGGTTAGCCTGACCCCCCTCCTTGGTAAGGAGAGGGTGCCGAACGAAGTGAGGCGGGTGAGGTTAGGATTGAAAAATCCACCGCGCATCCATTAAAATTCCCCTATGGGCATCCTGGACGCGATAATGGAGAAAAGGCACGAGCGGCTCATCGTGGCCAAGTCGGCCACCCCGCTCAAGGAGCTTAAGTCCCGCCTGGCCGAGGCCTCAGCCGCGCGCGACTTCGCCGGGGCAATCAAGCGCGACGGCGGGATACGGCTTATCGCCGAGATGAAAAAGGCCTCGCCCTCGAAGGGCCCGATAAGGATGGACTTCGAGCCCGACGAGATAGCCCGCATATACGACGCCCACGCCGACGCCATCTCGGTCATCACGGAGGAGGATTTTTTCCTGGGCTCCCTCGACTACCTCGTCGAGGCCAGGGAGGCCTCGGGCCTCCCGGTGCTGAGGAAGGATTTTATATTCGACGAGTACCAGATATACGAGGCCCGCGCCGCAGGGGCCGACGCCATACTCTTGATAGAGGGCATCCTGCAGCAGTCGCAGGCCGCCGAGCTCATGCAGATGGCCGGGGAGCTGGGCATGGCGGTGCTCTTTGAGGTGCACGACGCGCGGGGTCTTGAGAAGGCCCTCGCGGTGGACGCCCCCATTATCGGCATCAACAACCGCGACCTCGGCAGCTTCATGGTGGACTTCGGCACCACGCTCAGGCTCAAGGCCGAGATACCCGGGGGCAAGACCGTTGTAAGCGAAAGCGGCATCGACTCGCGCGCCGACGTCCTCAAGCTCGAGGAGGCCGGCGTGGACGCCGTGCTGGTGGGCACGGCGTTTATGGAGTCCTCGGACATCGCCGCCCGGATAGCCGAGCTAACGGGGAAGTGATGGTCAGGGTCAAGATCTGCGGCATAACCAACACCGACGACGCCATAGCCTCCGTGAAGTACGGGGCCGACGCCCTGGGCTTCGTCTTCTACCGCAAAAGCCCCCGCCAGATAACCCCCGAGGCGGCACGGAAGAGAGTGCGCGAGGTCCCGCCCTTCGTGACCACCGTGGGGGTGTTCGTGGACGAGGACCCAAAGAATGTGGAAAGAATTCTTGAGTACGTGCGCCTCGACTGCGCGCAACTGCACGGTGATGAGCCGCCGGAGGCCTGCCTCATCGACCGTAAGGTCATCAAGGCCATAAGGATAAAAGTCCCGGAGGACATCGAGCGGATGAAGGACTACCGCGTGGCGGGCTTCCTGCTGGATGCCTACCTGCCCGACTTGCCCGGCGGCACCGGCAGGAAGTTCAACTGGAAGCACGCCTTTGAGGCACACAAGTTCGGGCCCATAATACTCGCCGGGGGGCTTACGCCGGAGAACGTCGAGGAGGCCATAAAGCAGGTCGGCCCCTACGGCGTGGACGTCTCAAGCGGCGTAGAGACCGAAAAGGGCATCAAGGACCACGAAAAGCTCCGCCTCTTCATCCATCGCGCAAAATCAGTCATCGCCTGGGGCCAGGAGCCCCGCTGAACCACTGGCTCATTCCTTAAAATCATTCCTTTAAGCCCCATTGAAAATTTCAGCGAAGCGAGGGAGGCCGGAGGGTTAAAAACTAATTCGTGTCTGAGGTCGAATCGACCGAGTTTGAATTAGTTTACCGGAGGCCGACCGGAGCGAAGCGCTCGGAAATTTTCTCAGGGGCGCCTTTTTAGCACCTTTTTGGGCGAGCAAAAAGGTGCCGGGGTATGGGGCGGAGCCCCATAGGTCATTCAGCGTCGCTGCTTACCCTTATGACGGTCTTTACGTTGCCCCTGGGGTTGAAGTCCCCCACGACCTCGAGCCGGCGGGGTCTTAACTTCTTCAAAAGTGTCTCGTAAATCCGGTTGGTGGCCTCCTCGTGGGAGATGGAGACGTCCCTGAATGAGTTCAGGAAAAGTTTTAGAGATTTCAGTTCGATAATTTTTTTATCCGGGACGTAGTTTATTTTGATTGTCGCGAAGTCGGGGTAGCCCGAGCGCGGGCACAGGCACGTGAATTCCGGGGAGCTTATGTCTATCTCGTAGTCCCGCTCGGGGGTGGGGTTGTCCCAGAGCTCGAGTTTAGCGCGTTTTATCTTCTTGTCTCCGTACTTCATGGTTTAAAATCTAACATTCAAGGCGGGTCGTTGTAAAGCGACATCATTCCGGGGTCTTAAAGACGTATATCTCGGATATCATGTTGCCGCTTGCCCAGTAGCTGGGGTATTTCTCGGTCACCCAGTCCACGGGCTTGCAATGGAGATTGAGGTACCTGAGGGCATCCTGCTCGTACTGGGGCCCGCAGCCTTTGCGAATGTACGTCCTGAAGAGGTCGTCGGCGATTATATACTCTATGCCGAGTTCCCTTACCTTCCTGCCGAAAGGGGGGCAGTCCCTGTAAGGCCTGTCTATGTTAAACCACGGCCGGACAAAATCCTTGCTCTCGAAGGCCGGGGCATAGAGGTGCAGGGCCAGGACCTTGCCATCTATTTTTTCAGACACCCGCGCGATGAACCTCTCGTAGTCGTAGCCCTTCATTTCGTACCAGGTCATTACCGTATCGGCAATGCCGGTGCCCGCAAAGAACAACACCCACGCAAGGAGCACGGCCGTGCCCGCCTTACGGGGCAGTTTATCCCTGATGCCGAAGAGGCCCAGCACGGTAGCCACCGCAAGGAAGGGGTATACCTCGATCATGTGCCAGTAGCCGTATCTGTACGTTATGAAGTGAATGATGAAATTCGTGGAGGCCACTAGCCCGAGTATGGCAAGCACCCTCCAGCGCTCCTTCGTAAACATTGCCAGCACCCACACGCAGGCCGCGCCGGAAACCGTAAGGACAATGCTTATCTTGTTGGGGAAGAACACGTCGAAGAGTTTTATATACTGCCGGTAGTCATCAGGCAGAGTCTTTACGCTTTTCCAAAGGAGCGCTAAGAAATTTTCGTTAAGCACCGGAAAGGGCCAGACCTTGTGCACTCCACCGACAGCCCCCACGGTAGCGGCCCCGGCAGGCATCGAGGGGAAATAGACAATGGCCAGCCAGAGCGCAAACCCCGCGAGCAGCCCCCCTGAAAAGTAAAGCGAGGCCGCTGAAGCGGCCCTCTTTCTGAAGATGACCAGAAAAACCGGTATTATGCCCAGGGCGTACTGGAGGCTGTTGGGGTGCACGTTGACCGACAGGGCGGCAAGCAGGCTGCCCACGAACAGGTACCGGTGCTTCTCCCTTTTGCCGGCAGGATTTAGCACCACGCACCGGTTATAATAAACCGTATGGCTGACAAAGGCATTTCTGTAATAATCCCGGCATATAACGAACAGGAACGGCTGCCCGGCACACTCCAAAAGATACACGATTATTTCCG
>DAOUWH010000077.1 GCA_030667205.1 Nitrospirota bacterium | reverse complement strand
TTAATCTCGTAGAGGGAATGGTAGTGAGGCTCTTTAAGGATGTGCTCGATATAGAGCTTAAAAGGCCTTTCCCGCGACTTACTTTCAAGGACTCCATGGAGCGCTTTGGAAACGACAAGCCCGACACCCGCTTTGGCCTTGAGATAACCGAGATGGAAGACCTCGCCCGAAAGGGCACCTTCAAAGTGTTCCTCGACGCACTTGACAAGGGCGGCAGGGTGAAGGGTTTAAGGGGCCCCGGCATGGCGGGGCTTACGAGAAGAGAGATAGACCTCCTTACCGAGGAGGCCCAGTCATTCGGCGCCATGGGGCTTGCGTGGATAAAACTAAAAGGCGGATTCGATTCTCCCATTAAAAAATTCTTCCCAGAGGAAGTCCTTAATGAAATGGCCTCGAGGCTTGGGGCCGAAGAGGGCGACCTCATGATGTTCGTCGCGGACACTGAAGAGACGGTGCTCGATGTGCTCGGCAGGATGAGGCTTTCGGTAGCCGAGAGGGCAGGCATAGAGCGTAAGGGGTTTAAGCCCCTGTGGGTTACGGACTACCCCCTCCTTGAGTGGAACGGGGAGGAGCAGCGATTCAAGGCCATGCACCATCCGTTTACCTCGCCCACAGAGGCCGACGTAAAGCGGATGCTTGAGGGCGATGTTTCAGACAGGGACATGCTGTCTTCGCTAATGGCCAGGGCTTATGACATAGTGCTTAACGGCTACGAGATCGGAGGCGGCAGCATCAGGATACACAGGCCCGACGTGCAGCGCAGGATGTTCGAAGTGCTGGGCACAGGCGAGGAAGAGGCGAGCCAGAAGTTCGGATTCCTCATCGACGCCCTGCGCTACGGCGCGCCCCCGCACGGCGGCATCGCGCTGGGGCTGGACAGGCTCGTGATGCTGATGGTCGGGGCCCCGTCCATAAGGGACGTGATTGCCTTCCCCAAGACCCAGAAGGCCGCGTGTTTATTGAGTTCTGCGCCTTCGGCGGTGGACGAGGGCCAGCTAAAGGAGCTTAACCTTAAAAACCTCACCGAGCCCCTCTGAGGGGCTTTGCGGGTAGGCGGTTATTGGAAAAAATGAAAATTTTTTATAAAAATTGGCAGTTTTCTCTTGACAATTAGCTATCTGCTTAATATAATTAAGAAATTCAGGAGAAGGGGACTATGACAAAGGCAGACCTTGTAGAGATAATCTTTGAGAAGGTGGGACTTTCGAAGAAAGAGGCCCAGGACATCGTGGAGATAATATTCAACACGATTAAGCAGTCTTTCGTCGAGGGGGAATCTGTTAAGATCCCGGGCTTCGGAACTTTTAACGTGCGAAAGAAAGCCGCCAGGAGGGGAAGAAACCCCCAGACCGGCGAAGAGCTTGTAATATCCCCCCGCAGGGTGCTGACATTTAAGGCCAGCAACCAGCTCAAGGAAGCGATAGAGAGATAGGGACTGAGATGCAAAAGGAATCCGCCAAGAACCTGAAGGCCGACAAGGCCTACCCGGATAAGCTTTTCTATAAGATAGGCGAGGTAAGCAAGATTGCCGGGATAGAGCCCTATGTGCTGAGGTACTGGGAGAGCGAGTTCCAGTTCCTGAAGCCCCGCAAGAGCAAGTCCGGGCAGAGGATTTACGTCAAAAAGGACCTCAGCCTGATATTCCAGATAAGAGACCTTCTTTACCAGGAGAGGTACACCATCGAGGGTGTAAGAAAGAGGCTCGGCGACGGCAGCATGAACCGCAAGCTCCATGCATCCCAGAAGGAAGTCCCTTCAACCTCGAAGTCTTCAATAGAAAATATCAAGCAAAGACTCAGGGAAATTCTCCAACAGCTTAAGTAACCGGGGCGTAGCGCAGCCTGGTAGCGCACTCGCTTGGGGTGCGAGAGGTCGCCCGTTCAAATCGGGTCGCCCCGACCATGAAAAACAAGGGGCATGTGCCTTCCCGGGCCATGCCCCTTTCTTCCCTCTAACACCCGGGCATGGAAGACAGGGGCATTTTGTACCGCACCCATAAGACGGGGTGGACGAACATAACGTCCCCGACCTTTACGACCCTGGGCTCGACGGCAGGGGTAAAACCCTCAAGGAGCAGGAGGTCGTCGGCGGTGCGGATCTTCCTGAGCAGAAGTTCGTTGTCCTTGAGCCCGACGATAGCGATGTCGTTGTTAGCGTATTTCTGGGCCGGCGATGCGATGACGACGTCCCTGTCGTTCAGGGCGGGGGCCATGCCTTCGCCGCTGACCACAGCGCCATAGGCGTTTTCATCCACGAGGTCGAGGGGCCTGGCAATCCTGCAGAGGCCTTCGTCCCGGAGGCAGCCGCCCTCGTCATAAAACTTTTCCAACAGGGCCCCGGTCAGGTCGAACACCGGGATGCTCTCGGAGACATCGCCAACTGCGGGGTTTTCGCGGAAGAAATCGGAGATTTCAATGTCCATGGCATTGCAGAACTTTGTTATGACAGACAGGCCGACCTTCTTCCTGCCGGTCTCTATCTGCGAGATGAAGTTCGGGGTCTCAAGCCCCATGGTCCGGGCAAGCTTCTCCTGCGTAAGGTGGGCTTTTTCCCTTAGTTCCTTTATGCGTTTGCAGTAATCCATGTCCTGTCCTTATTTGGACACTTACCCTCTAATATCCACCATACTACAGAATACGGTAATTGTAAATACCATATCGAACAATAATTGAACCCGTGCGCGCCTTGAGATAATCTGAGGCCGCTACAACTCCTGGTTGAGACCGGCACCGGAAGCCACAAGGTGTAAATTGACATAATTATCATGTATCGATAATTATATATGATAGCAGAGTTCCGGTATGAGGCGTACCGGAAGGGGGTAGTTCAAGGGGCGCATATTTGCTTGCCGTTCGGGTAGGCATCTATATTGCTTCGTTCAATTTAGTGCTGGCTTGCCAGTGCCGGGGTTTGCCTGGCATATGGCAGGTTTCTGCGTTGGAACCGGGAGGTATCCGTTGGGGTTTGATTATATCAAAGCGGTCAGGAAGCTAAGGGTCGTATTGGGTCTTATTGTCCTCTTCGTTCTGTTGGGCGGGGGCGCGCAGGCCTCTTCCATTGTCGAGCAGCTTGCCGGACCCCCTTTCAGCCCTGCCGACAAAATCCATGCGATGCCGCCGGAGTGGGAGAAAAGACCCATAGAGCATGAGCCTTCTTTGCGTGATGCCGATTTAGTCGTAAGCCTGGACCAGCAAATGTATCTCCTCCTGTCGCAGGGCATTAAGGAATACGCAAAAGAAAAGGGCCTCAAAATTACCGTGATTGACGGCACCTGCGGCAATTCAGTGGGGATGCTTTTCCGCAAAAAAGTAGACATCGGTGGGCTGTGCTGTCCGCCTGCCGTAAGCGACCGGTTGCCCGGCCTGCGTTTTTATACCCTCGGGATTACGCCTGTTGCCGTCCTGGTGCATCCCGACAATCCCGTCGACGGCATTACGCTTGAGCAGGCGCGAAAGATATTCAGGGGAGATGTCCATCGCTGGCTGGAACTGAAAACCGAGGGGACCGGGAGATGGGACCGTCACATACGTGTTGTCGGGAGACTGCATTGCAAAAGAAGGCCCGGCCACTGGCGGCTGCTTCTGGATAACGAAGACTTGTTCAGTCCCGACATCATGGAGGTGGGGACCATACCTGACATGATATCCGCCGTAGCCTCCAGCCCGGAGGCAATCGGGCATGCACCACCCGGGCTCGCCTCCCATTACTATGAAGGCAAGGGGAAAGTGAAGGCCCTGAAAATTGACGGCAATGACCCCAAAGATCTCAACCATCTCCTGTCCGGAGATTATCCAATATACAAGACATTCAGCGTCACATTATGGGAAGGTGAGGGTGCCGGAAATCCTCACGCCCGGGCCCTCGTCGAATACATGATGGGGTATGTCGAGGGGCTCGACAGCGAACTCGGTATCATTGCGGCCTCCCGTCTCAGAGAGGCGGGATGGAAGTTCAAGGATTACGAACTGGTAGGTGAGCCGGAATAATGAAGCAGGCCGAAGGCATATTCAGACGCGTTTCCCTGACTACAAAGATTGTGCTGCTTACGGCAGCGGTCGGGCTGGTTCTCTGGGTACTTACCGACTGGTATCAGGCCCGCACGCTTGGTGACATCTACAGGGCGCAACTCTCTGAGCATCTCGAGGAGCATGGCGCCGAAGAACGGAACCTCCTCGACAACTATTTCAAGGCCTATTCCAAACTTGGCACAATGGTCGTGTCGGGCAAGCGCTTCCATGACTACATTGATTATATTGAGGGCAGTTGGCACGGTAAGGGACCGGTTCGGGTCAAATACCACGAGCGGCAGCCAACGTGGTATCCCGAGCCGTCGTTGCTGCGCCCGTTTGCCCAGTCCCGGTATGTCCTTCTGCTTGACCCTCGGTGGGCGGTCAGAGAGGCCTATATCAGGAAGGAAGATGCGCTGCCTGAATTTCTGCTTGCCCCCCACAAGAATCTGCCCCAGTTGGACTGGGACAACAGCTTCCTGACCTCGGTCGACGGCGCCCCTTATGCGATTGTCTCGGAGTCCGTAATGGATTCCTCGGGGAAGCCAAGGGCTATTTTGTTGTTGGCTACGCCCATCGATGACGAGTTCCTTGACCTGTCGCAAGCCCCTTTCCTCCATGGAGGAAACCCCGTTGCGCTTGTAGGGGGGATAGAGCCATCCATTATTGCGAGCAGCGACCCTGAGCTTCTGCCACCGGGCACGATGGTGGATGACCTTGAAGACCAGTACCTTATCATAGGGCAGGCGTTTTTTGATTACGGCAACTCGGACCTGCTCATAAGGCATGCAGTATTTGCCCCGAAAGAGAAGATTCAGAAGATGACCGAGGCGTTTATCTCAAAGGAGCGGTACAAGCGCACCGCTACCACGATGGTCATTATTGCCGCCTTTCTCATCATTATGCTCCAGATTTCGAGGCGGATTAGGGGAGTGACGCGGCGTATCGAGGACTTTTCGAGGGAGGCCCTTGGCAGTGGACCTCGGGATCCTGTAAAAGGCGACCAGCTTGCTGTCCTCGAAGAGCGGTTCCATCAGCTTGCGGAAGAGGTCGCTGAGCGTACGACACAGCTTGAGGCTGCCAACGCGCAGCTTCAGACCCTGATCCATGCCATCCCGGGTGCGGTGTTTTTCAAGGACGCCCAGGGCCGCCATCTGGTTGTTAACAAGGCATGCGCGGACCTTATCGGGAGTAATGAGGAAGAAATACTGGGAAAGACTGTGGACGAAATGATGCCTCCGGACATGGCCGAAGAATGCCGCAGGAGCGATGAAGAAGTCATCAGTTCACGTGGAGCTGTCCGTGCCGAGGAAGGCAATGGGGGGACAGTCCTTGAGACCATTAAATCCCCGCTTTTTGACGACAGTGGCGACTATCAGGGCATGGCGGGGCTGATATTTGACATCACCGAGCGAAAGCAGGCCGAGGAGGCTCTCAGGGAGGGCGAGGAGCGGTTCAGGAGTATCTTTGAAAATGCCGCGGCCGGGATGGTACTGATCGATGCGGAAGGCAGGTTTCTTCAGGTAAACGACGCGATGTGCAGGATGCTTGGCTATTCGGAGGAGGAATTGCTTGTGATGAGCTTTCAGGACATAACCCATCCCGAGGATATGAAGACGAGCCTTGCTGCATTGCAAAAGCTGCTTTCGGGAAATATGGACACATGCAGCTTCGAGAAAAGGTATATCACCAAATCCGGAGAAACTATTTGGGCGCTTCTGAATGTCACGGCTATCCGCGATTCAGATGGAGAGTTTCGCTATTTCATGACCGAGGTTAACGACATAACCCTGCGGAAGTGGCTGGAAGAAGCGGTGATGGAGAGCGAGGAGAAATACCGGGCAGTGATAGAAAACGCAAATGACGCAATTTTCCTGGCCAATGTGGAAACAGGGGTTATCCTTGAAGCGAACAAAAAGGCTGAGGAACTTCTGAATATGCCCGTTGGCGAGATTATAGGGCTGCATTTTTCAAAACTGCATCCGGAGGACGAGCTAACTGACAGTGTTGCGGGATTTAAAGAAGCGGTCAAGAGAGGCAAGATAAGTGCGTTAGAAATCAGGGATGAATTTCATGTCCTTACAAAGGACGGCCAAAAGGTCCCTGTGGATATCAGCTCAAGCGTTCTGGAGCTTGAAGGCGGGAAAAAGTTTGCCGTTGCGATCTTCCGCGATATCACCGGGCGAAAAGAGGCCGAGAAGGCCCTGAAAGAGGGCAAGCAGTTTCTCTCAAATGTGCTTAACTGCATCCAGGACGGCATAAGCATCATCTCGAGGGATTTTACCGTGCTGATGGTCAACCCCGCCACGGAAAAATGGTATCCCCACAGGATGCCTCTCGTCGGGAAGAAGTGCTACGAGGCCTTCCGCTACAGAACAGAGCTCTGCGACCCGTGCCCGGCTGCAAAGGCTATGGACAGCGGGCAAAGCACGTACGAGGTCGTGCCCTTTTTCAGGCCGGACGGTAAGGTTGGCAGCGGCGAGCTTCATACGTTCCCGCTTATGGACCCTGAGACGGATGAGGTAACGGGCGTCATAGAATATTTTCGCGATATTACCGAGAAGGCTTCTCTTCAGGAAGAGGCCATCCGGGCAGCACAGCTCGCTTCGGTCGGCGAGCTGGCCGCGGGCGTGGCCCACGAGATAAACAATCCGATAAACGGCATCATCAACTATGCCCAGATACTTGCAAACAGGCTGGGACATGACGATACGGAAGGAGAACTCGCCCAACGCATCATAAAGGAGGGGGACCGCATCGCGGACATTGTAAGGGCGCTCCTTTCCTTTACACGGGCGGACCGGGCAATAGAAAACAGCCTCCATGTTAAGGTATTAATGTCCGAGGTGTTTTTGCTTACAACATCCCAGCTCGTCAAGGACGGCATTAATATAAGGACCGATGTGCCGTCTGAACTGCCTGCGCTCAAAGGCAATCAGC
>DAOUWH010000016.1 GCA_030667205.1 Nitrospirota bacterium | reverse complement strand
GGGTTGGGGGTTCGAATCCCTCCTGGCCTGCCACTTTTTCGAGGGAACATGTTTGAAAAGACAAGGCAGTTCTTAAAAGAAGTAAAGGTAGAGATAAAGAAGGTGGTATACCCGTCGAGGGACGAGCTTGTGGGTTCTACCAAGGTGGTCATCATCACTGTGTTCATCGTATCGTTTTACCTCGGTGTCATCGACCTGGGGCTTTCAAAACTCGTAAAAATGCTCTTGAGGTAGCAATGGCGAAGAACTGGTACGTAGTGCACACATATTCGGGCTTCGAGGAAAAGACCAAGCTCACTATCGAGGGGAAGGTCCAGACCGGGCACTTTGAGGACAAGATAGGCAGGATACTGATTCCGACGGAGAAGGTTATCGAGGTAAGGAACGGCAAGAAGAAGGAAACCGACAAGAAATTCTATCCGGGGTATGTTCTTATCGAGATGGAGCTTGACGAGGAGACATGGCACCTCGTGAGGAACACGCCAAGGGTTTCGGGGTTCGTCGGGGGGGCAAAGCCCATTCCGATACCCGAAGAAGAGATCACCCAGATACTGCAGCAGCTGGAGAAGGGCCCGACCGCCCAGGTCAGGACCCAGTTTACGCAGGGCGAGAGCGTGAGGATAATGGACGGGCCGTTTTCGAATTTCACAGGCACCATCGAAGATGTGGACATGGCCCACGGCAGGCTTCGCGTCATGGTCAGCATATTCGGCAGGCAGACGCCGGTTGAACTCAATTTCTTCCAGGTGGAGAAGGGTTAATACAGGGGAGGAACACGGATGGCTAAGAAAAAAATACTCGCATTGGTAAAGCTTCAGATACCCTCGGGCAAGGCGAACCCCGCACCGCCCGTAGGGCCGGCGCTCGGCCCCCACGGGGTGAACATCATGGAGTTCTGCAAGGCCTTTAATGCCCAGACCAAGGACCTGGGCGACACCATAGTGCCGGTCGTCATGACGGTATACGCCGACAGGACTTTCTCTTTCATAACCAAGACGCCGCCGGCCTCGGAACTCATAAAGAAGGCTGCCGGGGTCGTAAAGGGCTCGGGCGAGCCGAACAAGGAACTCGTGGGCAAGATAACCGTCGAGCAGGCCAGGGGCATTGCCGAGACGAAGCTGCCGGACCTGAACACCAAGGACCTGGAAGCCGCTACAGAGATAATAAAGGGAACGGCCAGGAGCATGGGCGTGGAAGTCGCCGAATAACCGGAGGTATAGATAATAATGGGCAAGAAATATACAGAGGCGAAAAAAGACATCTCAAGGACCGAGGAATACCCGCTTGAGCGGGCCATAGGCCTCGTAAAGGAGCGGGCCTATGCGAAATTCGACGAGACGGTAGACATGGCGGTATGCCTTGGCGTGGACCCGAGGAAGTCCGACCAGATGGTCAGGGGCGCGGTGCTCCTGCCCCACGGCATCGGCAAGGAGGTGCGGGTGCTGGTGTTCGCCAAGGGAGAGAAGGAAAAAGAGGCCGAGGCCGCAGGGGCCGATTTCGTGGGTGGCGACGACCTCATCGAAAAGATAAAGGGCGGCTGGCTGGAGTTCGACAAGGCCGCGGCCACGCCCGACATGATGGGCGCCGTGGGCAAGATAGGAAAGATACTCGGCCCCAGGGGCCTTATGCCGAATCCCAAGCTCGGCTCGGTCACCTTCGATATCGCAAACGTCGTAAAGGAACTCAAGGCCGGCAAGGTGGACTACAGGGTAGAGAAGGCCGGAATAGTGCACATGCCGGTGGGAAAGGTCTCTTTTAGCGAGGACGCCCTCGTGGAGAACGCAATGGCTGCGTTGCGCTCGCTGATAAAGGCCAAGCCCTCGGCGAGCAAGGGCAGGTACATCAAGAAGATGTCCTTCAGCTCGACGATGGGCCCTGGCATCCGGGTGGACGTCGGTAAAATTGAGACCAAATAGGAAACGCACGGGCCTTGCCCGTTTTTATCTCGGTCAAAGACCGCAGGCGAGCAATCTTAATAGCCCCGCCACAGAGGGGCTGCCTGCCCAGACGCTTTCCCGCGTCTATGGGAAAGGAGGGATAATCTGAACAGGGAAGAAAAGCAAAAGGTAATCGCCGGGCTCAAGGAGAAGTTCACCTTGGCAAAGGGTATGGTCATTACCGACTACAAGGGGATGACCGTCGCGGAGATGGTCGATTTCCGGGACTCGCTAAGAAGCGCGTCCGTGGAGTACAGGGTCATTAAAAACACGCTGGCGCGCATAGCGGCGGAGAAGACCCCGGCCGAGGCCGCCAGGGACAGCTTCAACGGTCCGGTGGGCGTTGCCTTTGGCTACGACGACCCGGTCGCCGTGGCTAAGGCAGTCCTTGGGTTTGCGAGGAAGAACGACAAGCTCAAGGTCACGGGCGGCATAATCGAGGGCGAGCTCTATGCGCCGGACAAGCTCGACGCCATATCGAAGCTGCCGCCTCGCGAGGTGCTGCTGGGCATGCTGGCCGGCGTAATGCAGGCCCCCGCAAGCAAGATGGCCCGGTTACTCTCGGCCACCCTGACACGCATGGCCTACGCCGTAAATGCGCTCAGGGAAAAGAGGGCACAGGAATCAGGATAAGACAACTCAGATTTAAAAAATACAGGAGGTTAAATAAATGGCAGTAACAACGAAAAGCGTATTCGAGTTCATAGACGGCATGACGATAATTCAGATGTCAGAGTTCATTAAAGAGTTCGAGGAGCGCTACGGCGTATCGGCCGCCGCCCCGGTGGCAGCCGTGGCCGCCGCACCGGCAGCGGGTGGTGAGGCGCCGGCAGCGGCCGAGGAAAAGACCGCGTTCGACGTCGTTCTCTCCGCCGCAGGCGACAAGAAGATCCAGGTCATCAAGGTCGTAAGAGAGGTCACCAGCCTGGGGCTGAAGGAGGCCAAGGAACTCGTAGACAGCGCTCCGAAGGCCGTAAAGGCCGGCGTGAGCAAGGAAGAGGCCGAGCAGGTCAAGGCGAAGCTCGAGGAGCAGGGAGCAATAGTAGAGCTGAAATAGCTCAGGTCCGCCCGGGTGGGCTTCGGCAGTTTGAACGTCTGACAAATTATCTGAAGGTATAGGGTGATTATGGCCAAAGCTTTAAGAGAAAGAAAGAGTTTCGGCTCGGTGGAGTCGGTGATTGATGTGCCGAACCTGATCGAGATACAGGTAAAGTCCTACGAGAAGTTCCTCCAGAGGGACCTTCCGCCCGAAAAAAGGCAGGACGTGGGGCTTCAGGCGGCTCTGAAGAGCGTGTTTCCGATTGAGGACTACAACAAGACGGCCTCGATAGAGTTTGTCGAGTATGTAGTCGGGGAGCCGAAGTTCGACGTGAGGGCGTGCATGCACAAGGGGGTAACCCATGCATCGCCCCTTAAGATTAAGGTCAAGCTCAACCTCTGGGAGAACGGCGCCGACGGCGACCGCAAGCTCAAGGAGTCCAAGGAGCAGGAGGTCTACATAGGCGAGACGCCTGTAATGACATCGACCGGTACGTTCATTATAAACGGCACCGAGCGCGTAGTCGTGAGCCAGCTTCACCGCTCCCCCGGGGTTTTCTTCAGCCACGACAAGGGCAAGACCCACGCAAGCGGCAGGCTCCTGTACTCGGCCAGGGTAATACCGGCCAGGGGGTCGTGGCTTGATTTCGAGTTCGACGCGAAGGACATCCTTTACGTGAGGATAGACCGCCGGAAAAAGCTCCCTGCGACCATAGTGCTCAAGGCGCTGGGCTACTCCAACGAAGACCTGCTTAGAATCTTCTACCCGGTCGAGACCATAAGGATTACCGGGGACAAGTTCATGAGGCCCGTAAGCGATATCCTGGCGGGCATCCGCATCAGGGAGGCCGTCTACGAGCGGGGCTCGGAAGAGGCGCTTGTCAAGGAGGGCAGCAAGATCACAAGGGCGGCGCTGAAGAAAATGGTAGCGGCGAAGATAAAGGAAATCCCGGTACAGCGAAAAGAGATTGTAGGAAGGGTAACCCTGAAGGACATAATCGACCCCGACACCGGAGAGATTATAGTCGAAAGCAACGAGACGATAACGGAAGAGGCCCTGGACATCATCACAGGCCTGAAGATAGCCTCCTTAGACCTCCTGTTCATCGACAACGTTCAATATCTGCCCTCCCTGAGGGACACCCTTCTTACGGACAAGGTCGCGCAGCAGGAAGACGCTCTCGCGGAGATCTACAAGAAGCTCAGGCCCGGCGAGCCGCCGACGATTAACGCGGCGAAAGAGCTCTTCAACGGACTTTTCTTTGACCCGAAGCGCTACGACCTCTCTGCGGTCGGAAGGCTTAAGATCAACAAGCGGCTCGACCTCGAAATCGCGCTTGATCACAAGGTGCTCACGGACAAGGACATCATCGAGATCGTGCGCCACCTCCTTGCGCTGAGGACCGGCAAGGGGGACGTTGACGACATTGACCACCTCGGCAACAGGCGCATCAGGGCCGTGGGCGAGCTCCTGGAAAACCAGTTCAGGATAGGACTGGTGAGGATGGAGCGGGCCATCAAGGAGAAGATGACCCTTGCCGAGCTCGAAGAGGCGATGCCGCACGACCTCGTAAACGCCAAACCGGTCATGGCATCGGTTAAGGAGTTTTTCGGCTCAAGCCAGCTCAGCCAGTTCATGGACCAGACCAACCCCCTCTAGGAGATTACGCACAAGAGGAGGCTCTCGGCCCTCGGCCCCGGCGGACTCACAAGAGAGAGGGCCGGCTTTGAGGTAAGGGACGTCCACCCGACACACTACGGCAGAATATGCCCGGTGGAAACACCCGAAGGCCCGAACATCGGCCTCATAACCTCGCTTGCCTCCTACGCGAGGGTAAACGAGTACGGGTTCATAGAGGCGCCTTACAAGAAGGTCGAAGGCGGGAGGGTTACGGACAAGATAGAGTACCTCTCGGCGATAGAGGGCGAGAAGGCCGTGATCGCCGAGTCCCTTACGCCCGTGGACAAAAGAGGCAAGCTAATCGGAGAGACGATCCCGGCGCGGGTCGGCGGCGACTTCAAGATAGTCTCGCCCGAGGAAATCGAGTACATGGACGTCTCTCCCAAGGAAATCGTTGGCGTGTCAGCCTCGCTTATACCTTTTCTTGAGAACGACGACGCAAACAGGGCCCTGATGGGCTCCAACATGCAGAGGCAGGCAGTGCCTCTGCTTCAGTCCGAGGCCCCCGTGGTCGGCACCGGAATGGAGCATGCCGTGGCAAGGGACTCGGGCTCTATAGAGCTTGCCCGGAGGCCCGGTGTCGTGGAGTCCGTGGACGCAACAAGGATAGTGGTCAGCGCCAAGGACGGCGGGGTGGACATCTACAGCCTTGTCAAGTTCCAGCGCTCGAACCAGGCCACCATCATAAACCAGAGGCCCATCGTAAGCGTGGGCGACAAGGTCAAGAAGGGTGATGTCCTTGCCGACGGCTCATCGACGGACAGTGGAGAGCTGGCACTGGGCAAGAACGTCCTCGTTGCCTACATGCCCTGGGGAGGGTACAATTTCGAGGACGCCATACTCCTGAGCGAACGGCTCGTCAAGGACGACGTCTACACCTCCATCCACATCGAGCATTTCAACATCGAGGCCCGCGAAACGAAGCTCGGCCCCGAGGAGATTACAAGAGACATCCCCAACGTGGGCGAAGATGCCCTTGCAGACCTTGACGAAAGCGGAATAATCCGGATTGGCGCAGAGGTCTCTCCCGGCGACATCCTCGTGGGCAAGGTAACCCCGAAGGGCGAAACGCAGCTCACTCCCGAAGAGAAGCTTTTAAGGGCTATCTTCGGCGAGAAGGCCGAGGAGGTCAAGGAGTCCTGCCTGTATGTGCCCCCGGGTATCGAAGGTACAGTTATCGACGCACGCATCCTCACGAGAAAGGGCATGGAAAAGGATTCGCGCGCGAAGGCCATCGAGGAGGACGACATCCTGAGGCTGCAGCGCGACCTCGAAGAGGAGACGCGGATCACAAGAGAAGAAAAATTCAGGAAGGTAAGGTCGCTGCTTGCAGGGCAGACCCTTTCGGAAGATTTTAAAGAGCCCCGGGCAAAGAAAGCCCTGTGCAAGAAAGGGAAAAAGCTCACGACGGAGATAATAGATTCCGTAAAGGAAGAACACCTCCTGAAGGTCAAGCTCCAGGACGCGGCAGCGCAGGCAAATATCGCTGTCATAAACACCGAGGCGAACCAGCACATCCGTGCCTTGCAGAAGCGATACGACGAGAGGATCGAAAACATCAAAAGAGGCGACGACCTTCCTCCCGGCGTAAACAAGGTCGTAAAGGTCTACATCGCGATGAAGCGCAAGGTAGAGTCCGGCGACAAGATGGCAGGCAGGCACGGCAACAAGGGTGTGGTCTCTGTGGTGCTTCCTGTGGAGGACATGCCTTACCTTCCGGACGGCACCCCGGTGGATATAGTGCTTAACCCCATGGGGGTGCCCTCGAGGATGAACGTGGGGCAGATACTTGAGTGCCACCTCGGATGGGCGGCGAAGACGCGTGGCGTGTACATGGCGGCCCCTGTGTTCGAAGGGCCGGAGGAGAGTGAGATAAAAGACCTCCTGCAGGAGGGGAAGCTTCCCAGGAATGGCCAGGTCACGCTCTATGACGGAAGGACCGGCGAGCCGTTTCAGAGGCAGGTCACGGTGGGCTATACCTATATGCTCAAGCTCCATCACCTTGTCGCCGACAAGATACACGCCCGCTCCATAGGCCCCTACTCGCTCGTGACGCAGCAGCCACTCGGGGGCAAGGCGCAGTTCGGCGGGCAGAGGCTCGGCGAGATGGAGGTCTGGGCGCTCGAGGCATACGGCGCCTCCAATACGCTTCAGGAATTCCTTACCGTCAAGAGCGACGATATCGCGGGAAGGGCGAAGACATACGAGGCCATTGTGAAGGGAGAACCTACGTTTGAGCCGGGCATCCCGGAGTCCTTCCACGTGCTGATAAAAGAGCTCCAGAGCCTTGCCCTGGACGTGGAACTCCTTGAGAAAAAGACTAAGGGGGAAAACTCTTGAAAGAAGATATATACGCACTGTATCAGAGGCCGAAAGCCCAGTTGGAATTCGATTTGATCAGGATTAAGCTCGCATCGCCCGAGAAGATAAGGGAATGGTCGTTCGGGGAGGTCAAGAAGCCCGAGACCATCAATTACCGCACGTTCAAACCCGAACGGGACGGCCTTTTCTGCGCAAAGATATTCGGCCCCGTAAAGGACTGGGAGTGCATATGCGGCAAGTACAAGCGCATGAAACACAGGGGCGTCGTATGCGACAAGTGCGGCGTCGAGGTAATCCAGTCGAAGGTCAGACGCCAGAGGCTCGGCCATATCGAGCTGGCCACGCCGGTGGCCCATATCTGGTTCTTGAAGGGTGTGCCAAGCAGGATAGGCACGCTACTTGACATGACCATGAGGTACCTGGAGAGGGTCCTTTATTTCGAAAACTACGTGGTGATAGACGCCGGAGACACTCCCCTTAAGCAAAAAGACCTCCTCACGGACGAGGAGTACAAGAACAATGTCCTGGAGTACGGCTCGAGGTTCAAGGCGGGCATCGGGGCAGAGGCCGTCAGGGAACTCCTCAAGGCCGTGGACCTCGAGGAGCTGAGCGCGACGCTCAAGGCCTCCATAGAAGAGGCCCAGTCTATCGGCGTCAAGAAGAAGTTTACCAAACGGCTGAAGGTCGTCGAGGCCTTCAGAAAGTCCGGGAACAGGCCCGAGTGGATGATAATGGACGTCATCCCGGTCCTGCCGCCGGACCTCAGGCCGCTGGTGCCTCTTGAGGGCGGCAGGTTTGCGACCTCGGACCTCAACGACCTGTACAGGAGGGTAATAAACCGCAACAACAGGCTCAGGCGCCTCATCGACCTGAAGGCCCCGAGCGTCATCATAAAGAACGAAAAGCGCATGCTACAGGAGTCCGTGGACGCGCTTTTTGACAACGGCAGAAGGAGCCGCGTGCTGAAGGCCGCGACAAAGAGGCCGCTAAAATCCCTGAGCGATATGATAAAGGGCAAGCAGGGCCGTTTCAGGCAGAACCTGCTTGGAAAGAGGGTGGACTACTCGGGCCGTTCCGTCGTGGTCGTGGGCCCGGATCTCAAGCTCCACCAGTGCGGGCTTCCAAAGAAGATGGCCCTTGAGCTCTTTAAACCCTTTGTGTTCAACAAGCTCGAGGAAAAGGGCATCGCAACGACCGTCAAGCAGGCAAAGAAGCTGGTCGAGGTCGAGCTGCCCGAGGTCTGGGACCTCCTGGACGAGGTTATATCGGAGCACCCGGTACTCCTTAACCGCGCCCCGACGCTCCACAGGCTCGGCATACAGGCGTTCGACCCCGTGCTGGTGGAGGGCAAGGCAATAAAGCTCCACCCGCTTGTATGTACGGCGTTCAACGCGGACTTCGACGGAGACCAGATGGCAGTGCACGTGCCGCTGTCGGTAGAGGCGCAGATAGAGGCAAGGGTGCTGATGATGTCAGTGAACAACCTGCTTTCTCCGGCCAACGGAAAGCCCATCGTCTCTCCGACGCAGGATATGGTGCTGGGCCTTTACTACCTGACCAAGGAGAGGGACGGCGCCAGGGGCGAGGGCAAGGTGTTCAGCGACTTCTCTGAAGTGAGGGCGGCATTCGATGCCGGAGTCATCGAGGAGCACGCAAGGATAAAGGTCCGGATCGACGGAGCGCTTGCGGAGACCACATGCGGCAGGGCGCTTTTTAGCGAGATACTGCCCGAAGAGGTGCCCTTCGAGCTGGCCAACAAGGACATGAGCAAAAAGGACCTGGGCAAGGTAATCGATTACTCGTTCAAGCACTCCGGCAGGAGAAAGACCGTCGTGTTTCTGGACAAGCTCGAAAAGCTCGGCTTCGCCTACGCGACGCTCTCGGGCATTTCCATTTGCATGTCCGACATGCACATACCCAGCAAAAAACAGTCACTCATCGAGGCCGCCGAGCAGGAGATCATCAAGATACAGAAGCAGTACTCCGGAGGCCTCATAACTCACGGCGAGCGCTACAACAAGGTCATAGACATCTGGGCCAACGTCACCGAGAAGGTGGCCGACGAGATGATGAAGGAGCTCGGCGTGGTGGAGGAAAGCGAGGGCAAGATCACGGAGCGGGAGATGCTCCAGAACAGGTCCTTTAACAGCATCTTCATGATGGCGGACTCTGGCGCCAGGGGCTCTACGGCCCAGATACGCCAGCTCGCCGGCATGAGGGGACTCATGGCCAAGCCCTCGGGCGAGATCATCGAGACGCCGATAAGGGCGAACTTCAGGGAAGGCCTCTCGCCGCTCCAGTATTTCATCTCGACCCACGTCGCCAGAAAGGGACTGGCCGACACCGCGCTTAAGACCGCCAACTCCGGCTATCTCACCCGCAGGCTCGTGGACGTATCGCAGGACGTCATAATCCACGAAGAGGACTGCAAGGTCACCGACGGCATAACCATCACCGCCCTGGTCGAAGGGGGCGAGATAATCCAGCCCCTCGATGAGCGCATGATCGGAAGGCATACGGTGGAGACAATAAATGATCCCATTACCAATGCGGTGATAGTAAAGAAGAACCAGGAGATTACCGAGGAACTCGCAAAGAAGGTCATAGACGCTGGAATAGACAGGGTAAAGATA
The DNA here is from genome assembly GCA_030667205.1 of Nitrospirota bacterium. Taxonomy (GTDB): domain Bacteria; phylum Nitrospirota; class Thermodesulfovibrionia; order Thermodesulfovibrionales; family JdFR-86; genus DAOUWH01. The sequence continues at coordinate 2,817 of DAOUWH010000016.1, read as the reverse complement.
AGGTCGGCGCTGACCTGCGTGGCGTTGAAGGGCGTCTGCGCTACGTGCTACGGCCGCGACCTGGGCAGGGGAGAGCCGGTGGAGATCGGAGAGGCCGTCGGCATAATAGCGGCCCAGTCCATAGGAGAGCCGGGCACGCAGCTTACGATGAGGACCTTCCACATCGGAGGCACGGCTTCGAAAGTCGTGGAACAGACAGTGCTTGAGACCAAGAACTCCGGCCATGTCAAGTTCATAGAACTCAGCACCGTCAAGAACCGCGAGGGCCTGCTTGTGGTGATGAACCGCAACGGCAATATCGCCGTCGCGGACGCAAAGGGCAGGGAGAAGGAAAAATACTCCGTCGTCTACGGCGCAAAGCTGCTCGTAAAGGACGGTCAGAAGGTCGAGATCGGACATAAGCTCGTGGAGTGGGACCCCTACGCCAGCCCGATACTTACCGAGGTCGGCGGCAGAATCGCCCTCGGAGACATAACGGAGGGCACCACGCTCAAGGAGGAGGTCGACGAGACCACAGGCCTTTCTCACAGGGTCATAATCGACTACCCGGTCAACCTGAGGCCGAGGGTGTCGATTAAGGACCCCAAGGGCAAAGCCACGCTGAAGCTTCCGAGCACAGGGAGCCTCGCCCGCTACCTCCTGCCTTCGGGCGCCCACATGCTCGTGGATAAGGGCGACATGGTGGCACCCGGAGACGCCCTGGCCAAGATACCGAGGGAGACCACAAAGACCAAGGACATTACGGGCGGCCTTCCGAGGGTGGCAGAGCTCTTCGAGGCCAGACGCCCCAAGGAGCAGGCCGTGGTGGCGGAAATTGACGGCATGGTGGAGTTCAAGGGCGCGCACAAGGGTATGCGCGTGGTTATCGTGAAGGGCGGCACCGAGACCAGGGAGTACCTCATACCCAAGGGCAAGCACGTCAGCGTGCACGAGGGCGACTGGGTCAGGGCCGGCGAGCCGCTGATGGACGGTTCCGTCAACCCCCACAGCATCCTGGACATCCTCGGTCCCAACGAGCTTCAGCGCTACCTCGTGGACGAGGTACAGAAGGTCTACAGGCTCCAGGGCGTCAGCATAAACGACAAGCACATCGAGATAATCGTCCGCCAGATGATGAAGAAGGTCAGGGTCGAAGACCCGGGAGACACCGACTTCCTGATAGGCGACCATGTGGACAGGATATATTTCCAGAAGACGAACGAGGAGACCAGGAGCAAGGGCGGCAGGCCCGCGCAGGGCAAGCCGCTTCTTCTGGGCATAACGAAGGCGTCGCTTACTACCGACAGCTTTGTCTCGGCCGCCTCTTTCCAGGAGACCACGAGGGTGCTTACGGAGGCCGCCATAAACGGCCAAGTCGATGAGCTGAGGGGTCTTAAGGAAAACGTGATAATGGGCAAGATCATTCCCTCGGGCACCGGCATGGCGAAATACCGCAACACGTTCGTCACGCGAGAGTTCTTCCCGATGTTCCCTGAGCCGGAGGCCGAGGAGGCCGTAGAAAACAGCGGCTAAAACGGGTGCGCGAAGTGTGAAATTCCCGCGCCGCAAGGAGGGGGCGGAAGCCGGGCCGGATGAAGTTCATTGCCGATGCAATGCTCGGCCGCCTTGCCAGATGGCTCAGGCTCATGGGCTTCGACACGCTGTACTTCGCGGACATCAGCGACGGAGAGCTTCTGAGGCGCGCCCTTGATGAGCAGAGGACTATATTGACGAGAGACACCGCCTTTCTGAAGCGCAAGACCGGGGATTGCGTCTTTATAAAATCCAACGACCCCTTCGAGCAGCTCGATCAGGTACTGAAAGACCTTCGCCCCGAGACCCCCGGCAAGAGGAGGTGCGCCAACTGCAACGGCGTCCTTGCCGCCGTTGCGCACAAGGGCGAGGTGGCCGATTCCGTGCCGGAATACGTTTATCTGAACCACAACCATTTCCTGCGCTGCGGCGGCTGCGGCAACATCTACTGGGAGGGTTCCCAGTACATGAAACTAATGGCAAAGCTTGAGGAAATCTCGGGGAACCCGGGAGGGCGGGGCGACTGATGGGGCTCATTGATGGCGAACTGAGGGACGTATTCGGGAGGAGGAAACTGCAAAGCACGATAAAGAAATTAAAAGGCCGCCATATCGTCTGCGGCATCGGCAGGGAGCTTGGTATAATAATAGCAGCCATAAAAGGCCGCACGGGCCAGCTCCAGATAACCCCCGCCTCGGGGGTATTGATAAACCCGGGCGACACCCTGGTGGCCATAGGGGAGGCCTCCAAACTCAAGGCGCTCAGGGAAATGGCACGGAAGCAGTAGGAGGAAGGTAAAATTTGAGGGGCAACATACTTCTAATCACGGCCGCAACCTTCATCATCTCCCTTATAGTCACCCTGAACCTCTTTTTCAACCAGAACTACCAGGCCGAGATGGCCCATCAGCTTCGCAAGCAGCAGCTCCTGCTTGCCGAGACCATATCCCACGATATACAGCGCAACATAGAACACCTTAAGGAGATGGCCGTCTCCCTCTCCTATCTCCTGGCGGACACATCCCTTGCTAGGCCCGATTTAGGGCGCCTCATCAACAACGCTTTTGCCCAACTGGGCGAGGGCACCGAACTTGCCATGAAGGTATACGACAGACAGGGCAGGCTCAGGCATGTCGAACCTCCGGAGGCCGAGACCCGGAGCGACCCCGGCCTGATTGCCGCTGCCGAAGGCGTAGAGGCCGGAGACGCGCTGATACTTGACAACCCCTACGGGCACGGCGTCAGTTTTGTCGCCCCCATCATTGGCGAGAAGGGGCGCATGGGCACGGTTGTCGTAGACATGCCT
>DAOUWH010000274.1 GCA_030667205.1 Nitrospirota bacterium | reverse complement strand
TGAGTGGGTAGATACCCCTGATATTTGATGTCATTGCGGGGTCGATTCTTTATGGGCGAAGGTGACACGCTTTGAAATCTACCACTAAGATATGATATATTCTAAGATGCTTAAGATGATGAGACTACCGATTATCCTGATTGTACTGTCGATTGCTGTGGCGGGCTTCTTTGCGAAGGACGCCGCGGGTTTCAGGTCCAGGTTAGGTCCCGACGGCGATTGCGCGCAGTGCCACACGCTCGGTATCGAGGAGGCCGCCTCCGTCATAAAGGCCATGAACCCCTCCATCAAGGTCCTCGGGGTCGCCATGGGGCCTGTGGAGGGCCTCTGGGAAGTGGTCATAGAGGCGCGCGGCAAAAAGGGCATAGCCTATGTGGACTTCTCCAAAAAGCACCTAATCACGGGCTCTATCCTGAAGGTAACCACAAAGGAGAACCTTACGTCCCTCAGGCTCTACGACATCAGCAAGGTAGACCTCTCCGTGGTGCCCCTCGACGAGGCCCTGGTCCTGGGCAAGAGGGACGCAAAGTACAAGGTAATCGTCTTTGACGACCCCGATTGACCGTACTGCAAGAAACTTCATCTGGAGATGAAGAAGATAATCAAGGAAAGGGACGATATCGTCTTTTTCATAAAGATGTACCCTTTGGGGTCTCACCCCGCAGCCTACAAGAAGTCTAAGGCCGTCGTGTGCGCAAAGAGCCTGAGGATGCTTGACGACGCATTTGCCGGAAAGACCATGCCTGAGCCTACCTGCGAGACCACAGAGGTGGACGACAACATCAAGCTGGCCGAGACCCTCGGGATCAGCGGCACCCCTGCCATAATCCTTCCGGACGGGGCGATAGTGCCGGGCTACAAGGACGCCGAGGCCCTGCTGAAGCTTATAGAGGCAGCCGGCGAGTCTCTGGGGCTTGAGGAGGCCGAAGAGGCCCCCGCCGAGGCAGAGGAAGCTTCCGCCGAGGCAGAGGAAGCTTCCGAATCCGAATAGGGCCGTTAGTTCCTGCGCCCGCTAAAGCATTTCTTTTAAGTATCAGTAAACATAAGCCAAACCCTCAGGAGGACGGAGTTGTCTTTGCTGTGAGAGGGGCGAGGATGGCCCTTGGTGGAATTGCCCTCAGGGCGGAGTTATAATAATTTTATGGGGAAGGTACGGTGCGAGCTCTGCCCTACCGAGTGCGTCCTCGGCGACTACGAGGTGGGCGGCTGCAAGGTAAGGATTAACCGAGGCGGGGTGCTCTACAGCCTTGTCTATGGAAAACCCTGCTCCGTGCACATAGACCCCATCGAGAAAAAGCCGTTCTACCACTTCCTGCCCGCCACCAAGGCTTTTTCAGTTGCAACGGCGGGTTGCGTCCTCGAGTGCAAGTTCTGCCAGAACTGGGAGATATCTCAGGCCAAACCGGAGGAGACCGATTTTGCCGACCTGCCTCCGGACGAGGCGGTGAGGCAGGCCCTTTTCTACAAGTGCGAAAGCATAACTTACACCTACACGGAGCCCACGGTATTCTACGAGTACATGTACGACATGTCGGTGCTTGCCAGGAAGTTCGGGGTTAAGAACACAGTGCACACCTGCGGCTACATAAAGGAGAAGCCGCTCAGAAGGCTCGCGAAGCTCCTCGATGCCGCGGACGTCGACTTAAAGGCCTTCACGGAGGATTTCTACGGCCGCATCTGCGGCGGCAGGCTCAAGCCCGTGCTCGACGCGATTGTGGTGCTCAAGGAAGAGGGCGTATGGCTTGAGCTTACGAACCTGATCATCCCCACACTCAACGACGACATGGGCCGGATAAGGCGGATGTCCCGGTGGATACGGGACAACGTGGGCCCTGACGTGCCGATACATTTTTCGCGGTTCTTCCCCTACTATAAGCTTAAGAACCTGCCTCCGACCCCCGTGAAGACCCTGTTTGATGCCAGACAGGTGGCCATGAGCGAGGGGCTCAGGTACGTCTACATCGGCAACCTCAGGAGCAGGGCCACAAACACCTACTGCCACAGCTGCGGCCATCTTCTCATCGAGAGGATAGGGTATTTCGTAAAACCCGGCAACATCACCGGCGGCAACTGCAAGTTCTGCGGCACCCCGATACCGGGGGTCTG
>DAOUWH010000032.1 GCA_030667205.1 Nitrospirota bacterium | reverse complement strand
GATGCCCCAGTCGCGGAGCCTGTAGGTTATGACCCTCTGGCCGAGCCCTTTCCCCTCTAAATCCTTGGCTATCTCTATGCGGGCCTCCTCGCTGGACATGCCGCTAAAGCGCCCCGAGTCCACGAGCACGCCGTATTCCTCAAAGGCCTCGGTCATGGCTTCGTCGCGGGGAGTCTCTTTACCGCCGTTGTCGGGCACGATGACGGTCTTTACCGGGATACCGTACTCTTTTGCGAACTCAAAATCCCTCTGGTCGTGCGCTGGCACGGACATAATCGCCCCGGTGCCGTACTCCATTAGGACGAAGTTGGCAATGTATATGGGCACCTTCTTGCCGTCTACCGGGTTTATGGCGTAGCGGCCCGTGAAGTGGCCGATTTTCTTTTCCTGGTCCCCGTAGTGCTCCTTAATTTTCCGTAAGGCATCTTTATCCTCGGTGAGCCGCTCCGCAAGCTCAAGCCCCGGGGCAAGGGCCATGAAGGTCACGCCAAAGAGGGTGTCGGCCCTAGTCGTGAAGATCCTCACTTTCTCGTTGGAATCCTCGATCTGAAAATCCACTTCCAGGCCGTCGCTTTTGCCAATCCAGTTTTTCTGCATGGCAACGACGTGCTCGGGCCAGCCGGTAAGCTCGTCGCAGGCCTCAAGCAACTCTTCGATGTAATGGGTTATCTTTAAAAACCATTGTTCGAGTTCCTTCTGGACGACCTCCGTGTCGCAGCGCCAGCAGCCCCCGTCGATGACCTGCTCGTTTGCAAGCACCGTGGCACAGCTGGGGCACCAGTTCACGAACGAGGATTTTCTGTATGCCAGCCCCTTATCGAGCATCTTCAGGAAAAACCACTGGTTCCATCGGTAGTATTCGGGGCTGCATGTGGTGGCCTCGCGCCCCCAGTCGTAGCTCAGGCCCATGCGGTCGAGCTCTGCCCTCATCTGGGAGATATTCTCGTAGGTCCACTTTGCCGGATGGACGCCCTTTTCGATGGCGGCGTTCTCCGCGGGCATGCCGAAGGCGTCCCATCCCATCGGGTGCAGGACATTAAAGCCCCTGAGCCTCTTGTAGCGGGCTATTACGTCGCCGATGGCGTAGTTGCGGACATGGCCCATGTGGATTTTCCCCGAGGGGTAGGGGAACATCTCAAGGCAGTAGAATTTTTCCCTCTCGTCCCGGTGCGTGGCGTGCAGGCCGTTTTCGTCCCAGTAGCGCTGCCACTTTAGCTCCACCTGTCCGGGACTGTACTTTTGCTCCAAATGTGAAAACCTCCCCCCTGAATATAGCAGATATTATATATGCGAGTGTGAGGGGCGGGCAAGTGGCTGAATAATCATAATGTTATAATATTACTTCACATTACGTTTTATGGACACGATAGAGAAAATACAGAAGCATCAGCTCGTGGTGGTGATACGTACGGACACCCCCGAGCAGGCGTACGAGGCCGCGCGGGCATGCATCGCCGGAGGCGTGAAGCTCGTTGAGATAACCTTCTCGGTGCCCGACGCCGACGATGTCATAGGCAGGCTCGTAGGCACCGAGGGCGTAACAGTTGGCGCGGGAACGGTGCTTGAGGTATCCGAGGCAAAGAGGGCCCTTAAGGCAGGGGCGTCGTATGTGGTCAGCCCTCACCTGGATGAGGATATAGTTAAGTTCACCAAGGCCGAAGGCGCGGTATCCGTCCCCGGGGCAACCACGCCCACCGAGATCTTAAAGGCCCACAGGGCCGGGGGCGATATAATAAAACTCTTTCCGTTTGTGGAGATGGGGGGCCTTAAGTTTCTCAAGACCATAAGGGGGCCGTTGCCCTTTATAAGGTACATGCCAAGCGGCGGCGTTACGCTTGAGAATTTCAAAGAGTATCTCGCCGCTGACGTTTCGGGTATTATAGTAGGGTCGGCTATTATCGGGCGGGAGCTTGTAAGGGCCGGGGACTGGCAGGCCATTACAGGGCTTTCCGAGAGTTTCGTTAAGCTTCTGCCGAATAAATAAATCTGTTTGCTGGAGGACACACGCGATGTACAGACCGGATATCAAGCTGCTGGATTGCACTGTCCGTGACGGGGGGTTGATCAACAACTGGCAGTTCAGCGACGAGTTCGTAAAAAAAGTGTTCGAGGCGCTGGTCAAGTCAGGCGTGGACTATATGGAGATAGGGTACAAGTCGTCCGACAAGTACTTCTCACGGGACGAAAACGGCAAGTGGAAGTTCTGCTACGACGATGACATAAAGGAGATAATAGACGGCGTTGACACGGAGATGAAGCTTTCGGCGATGGCCGACATCGGTCGCATAGACTACGAGGACATCCCGCCCAAGAGCGAGAGCGTGCTCAGCATGATAAGGGTCGCGTGCTACGCGAAACAGGTCGACAAGGCCATCAGCCTCACACAGCACTGCCAGGACAAGGGCTACGAGACGACCATAAACCTGATGGCCGTCTCAAAGGTCTCTGAAAGGGACCTCGACGAGGCCCTTGAGGACCTTTCAAAGAGCGACGTGCCGACGGTCTATCTCGTGGACAGCTTCGGCGCCATGTACTCCGAGCAGATACAGTTTCTTGCCAAAAAGTATCTTGAGGCACTGCCCGGCAAGCAGATAGGCATACATACGCACAACAACCAGCAACTTGCGTTCGCCAACACCATCGAGGCGATAATCTGCGGCGTAAACCGCCTGGACTCGACCATATACGGCATGGGCAGGGGCGCGGGCAACTGTCCGCTTGAGCTACTGCTGGCATTTCTCAAAAATCCCAAGTTCGATATAAGACCCATAATAGAGATAATCCAGGAGCAGTTCATTCCCCTTAAGGCGAAGGTCGAGTGGGGCTACCACATCCCGTACATGATAACCGGGATTCTGAACGAGCACCCCCGGAGCGGCATGAAGGCGATGTCCGAGGAGACCCTGCCGAACCTCAGGGATTTTTATGAGGACTTGTTCAGCCCCGAGCCCCTGGACTAAGCGGGTGCAGCTTTTTAAGAGATGTTCTTTTAGCGGAAAATCTAAGGGGTGTTTTCGGAGGAATTAAAAAGCCCTGCCCGGATATCCGGGCAGGGCTTTTATGGTTAGAGTTTTACGATGTTGGCTGCCTTAGGTCCCTTGTCGCCTTCAACGACGTCAAAGCTCACCTGGTCGCCTTCGGCCAGGGTCTTGAAGCCGTCGCCCTCGATGGCTGAGAAGTGCGCGAAAACGTCGCCGCCTTCATCCATGGTAATGAATCCGTAGCCCTTGGACTCATTGAACCACTTGACAGTGCCTTTTGCCATGCTGACTACCTCCTTTTGACTATTTGAAGATTTTTGAAGATTAAGGAGGCATGTCATCTTGAACATGCGGGTACTAAGTCCTGCTGTCTAAGTACAACAATACTCCGTTAAACTTCTGTAAAATGGTAGCATAGTAGCATTTAAATTGGCAACCATTGAAACAGCCCCCCATGCGTAAGTCGCCCCCCTTCTCAAAAGGCCCTTTTTCTGGTAGGCTTTTCCTGAGGGAAGTCCAAACTAAATGCAATCGATATTAAAGGAGGATGCACCATGAAACTCGGCGAACTATTAAAGAGCGAGGACTGGAAAAAGGAAAAGCACGTGCCCGTTATCGAGGCCCCCGACTCGGTTAAAGGCGGCGAGACCTTCGAGATAAAGGTCTCGGTGGGCAAGGAGGTCTCGCACCCCAACACCACGGAGCACCACATCCGTTTCGTGCAGATTTTCTACAAGCCCGAGGGCGGGAAGTCCGCCTACCAGCTCGCAAACTGCGAGTTCACGGCCCACGGCGAGTCCACGGAGGGGGCAAACGAGGGGCCGGCCTATACGCACCACGCCGCCACGGTCTCGGTGCAGCTGAAGCAGCCGGGGACATTAATCGCAATGAGCCTTTGCAATATCCACGGCCTCTGGGAAAGTTTTAGAGAGATAAAGGTCGGCTAATCAGAGATTGATCCCGATGTCCGGGAAGTATCTGGCAAGCTCGGTTACCTTGTCCATCAGAAGGAGCACGCCGAAGGCAATCAGCACCAGGCCGCTAAGGAGCATTATGGGCTTCATGTACCTGTTTAAGACCTTCGTGTAGCTAAGGAAGGTGTTGATGGCAAGGGCCGAAAGCAGAAAAGGCAACGCAAGCCCCAGCGAATACACCGAGAGCAGCTTGAACCCGAGGGCCGTTGAGCCCTGCGAGGTGGCATAGAGCAATATTCCACCGAGTATCGGGCCGATGCAGGGCGTCCAGCCCGCGGCAAAGACCAGCCCCACCACGAAGGCGCCCAGGTAGCCCGAGGGGCGGCCAGTGAGGTGGAACTTCTTTTCCTTCATCATAAAACCGGGCTTGAAAAGTCCCGCGATGAAAAGCCCGAATATGATTACGAGCACGCCCCCGGCGACCCTTATCTCGTCCTGGTACTGGCGAAAGATATGCCCGACATAGGACGTGGAGGCCCCCATCGCGATAAATACCACCGAGAAGCCGAGTACAAAGGCCAGGGAGTTTGTGATGGTCAGCAGCCTGACCCGCCTCGTGTCGGCCGCCTCTGTCATCTCCTCGAAGGACATCCCCGTAATGAATGATAGATAAGAGGGCACAAGCGGAAGCACGCACGGCGAAAGGAAAGAAATCACGCCTGCAAGGAAGGCAAGCGGGTAGGTTGCCTCTGTCATCTCGCGCACTCTTCGGTTGAGCCTTTTATTTTCTCCACCGCGTGCGGGATGACTTCAAGCACGGCCTCAAGGTTTTCCACCGCAGCCTTCGGGCTTCCGGGAAGGTTTATGATGAGGGCCTTGCCTCTTACGCCCGCTATCGCCCTTGAGAGCATTGCCCTCGGGGTCTTATTCAGGCTCTCGGCCCTCATGGCCTCGGCGATACCCGGCACCTGGCGGTCTACGACCTCTGCCGTGGCCTCGGGGGTGACGTCGCGGGGCGACAGCCCCGTGCCGCCGGTGGTGAGTATGAGGTCGACCTGTGAGGAATATTCCACGAGTTTTTTCTTTATAAGCTCCTTATCGTCGGGTATGACCTCGGAGTGTTTGACCTGTGCGGCTATCTTGCCGAGCAGCTCCCTGATTGCCGGGCCGCTTTCGTCCTCGCGCTTGCCCTCCGCGGCCCTGTCGCTCATCGTCAATACGCATGCGGTAATCATAATGCCCTTACAGGGTCTCCGACCCTGAGATTGCCGCCCTGCAGGACCTTGACGAAGATGCCTTCGCGGGGCATCACACAGTCACCCGCCTGCTCATAAATGGCGCAGCGCGAGTGGCAGAGCTTTCCGATCTGGCTGACCTCTGCCTCTACCGAATCCCCGATGGCCATCTTCGTTCCCACCGGCAGTCCCATGAGGTCGATGCCCTCGGTGGTTATGTTTTCGGCAAAGTCCCCCGGCCCTACGTCGAGCCCCTTGTCCTGCATCTTCCTGATGCTCTCAAGGGCAAGCAGGCTTATCTGCCGGTGCCATTTATCAGAGGCGTGGGCGTCGCCCTCTATGCCGTGCCCGGTGCGCACCGAGACCTCCTTCACAGGGGTCTTCCTCATGCCTTTTTTGTCGCTTACGTTAATCGAGATAATCTTTCCGGCCATTGATATTAGGTTAACATATATGCGGACTGGCTAACAAAACCGCAACGCTATAATCCGACGACTTTAAAATCCGGTTAAGAAGGGTCTATGACCCCTTTAAAGGGGGTCTATGACCCCCCCGCCGATAACGGTGTCGCCTTCGTAGAAAACAGCGGCCTGCCCCGGCGCGGGCGCCCACTGGGGCATATCGTATATTACAGTGACCTTGCCCCCGGCAGGCCTTACGAGGGCGGGCCGTGCCTGCATCATAGAGCGCACTTTAACGTCTGCTGTAAAATCCTCATTCCGCTTAAGAAGCCAGTTTATATCGCCCACCGTAAACTCCCTTTTCATGGCAGCTTCCTTAGGGCCGACATGGAGGGTGTTTTTCTCGACGTCTATATTTGTCACATAAAGAGGTTCCGGGGATGATATGCCGAGCCCTTTCCTCTGCCCAATGGTGTAGTGGTGGATGCCCTTGTGTGTGCCTACCGTGCGGCCTGCCGCACCTATAATCGGGCCGGGCGCGTCTTTGGCCTCGGTGATGGTGCTTATGAACCCGGGGTAGTCCCTGTCCTCGACAAAGCATATCTCCTGGCTCTCGGCCCTGTAGGCCGCGGGAAGCTCCATCTCGCGCGCCCTTGCCCTTATCTCGTCCTTGGTGTAGTCCCCAAGGGGAAGGAGGAGAACGTTTAAGACATCCTTGTCGAGCACGTAAAGCACATAGGACTGGTCCTTCTTCGGGTCGATGCCCTTTTTAAGGAGAATTGCGCTACCGTTGCGGTCTACCCTTGCGTAGTGGCCCGTGGCGATGAATTCCGCGCCGCGCTTTTTTGCCTCGCTCAGGAGGAAGGGGAATTTGATGTAGCGGTTACACAGGACGCATGGATTAGGAGTAACCCCTCTGGTGTAAGCGTCCACGAAGGGAGTAATCACCTTTTCGATGAAAGCGTCCCTTGCATCAAGCGTGCTGTGGGGGATGCCGATGTGCCTTGCGGTCTTTGCGGCATCCCCAAGTGCCTCAAGCGTACAACATGCGGTGGGAGTTTTTTTGCCTCTTGTCTCAAACAGTACGAGGCTCAGCCCCTCGACCTCGTAGCCGGCCTCCTTAAGGAGATACGCCGTCATCGAGGAGTCCACGCCCCCGCTCATACCGACCAGAACCTTCATGCCTTAATTATAACAATGTAGAGAAGACAGGGCCTTTTCACCTGACCCTGAAGAAGGGCAGGAGCGGATTGCCAAATAGGGCATGAAAACGGCTATAATAATCACTGCAAGGCCATGGGCGTACTTGACTGCATAGGAAACACCCCGGTTGTCCGGATAGATGCCATCAACCCCAACCCGGCGGTAAAACTCTTTGCGAAGCTCGAGGGCAACAACCCCGGAGGCTCCGTAAAGGACCGCATCGCGCTCTATATGATAGAGGCCGCGGAGCGAGACGGCAGGCTCACGCGCGACAAAATAGTGCTTGAGGCCACAAGCGGCAACACAGGCATAGGGCTCGCGATGGTCTGCGCTGCCAAGGGCTACAGGGTAAAGCTCACGATGCCGGCGTGCGTGAGCGTGGAGCGCAGGAGGGTGCTTGAGGCCTTCGGGGCCGAGCTGATCCTGAGCCCATCGGAGGAGGCCACCGACGGCGCAATAAGGCTCGTCCACAAGATACACGATGAAGACCCCGACAGGTACTTCATGCCGAACCAGTTCGAAAACGAGGCCAACGTCATGGCCCATTACGAGACCACGGGGCCGGAGATAATCGAGCAGACCGGGGGCGCCATCACGCACTTTGTGGCGGGCATGGGCACCTCTGGCACCCTGATGGGCGCGGGCAGGAGGCTCAAGGAGCACAACCCCGATATAAAGATCATAGGTGTGGAGCCCATCCTCGGCCACAGGGTACAGGGCCTCAAGAACATGAAAGAGGCCATAGTGCCGGGCATCTTTAAACCCGAAGAACTCGACGAGCGCTATATCGTAAACGACGAGGAGGCCTTCGACACCACAAGGACGCTCGCCGTAAAAGAGGGCCTCTTTGTGGGCATGTCAAGCGGCGCCGCCATGCACATAGCGCTGAGGAGGTCATCCGAGCTCTCCGGGGGCATGTTAGTTGTAATCCTGCCGGACAGGGGAGACAGGTACCTCTCCACCGCGCTTTTCACTTCCGTCTGCGGCAAGTGCCCGCCATAGGGGCCAGCCCCCTTTTACACTCGAATTGGTTACGCTGTCATAAAATGGGCCAGTGGCCCTCACTCCGCTGAGATTTTCAATGGGCCAGAGAAAAGAGTTTTTTGTTAAAGGAAATTTTTTTATTTATACTCTATCCCAGTGATTTTTAACTTTCCTATCACCGAGGCAAGCCGAAGCTGTTTCTCAAGTCCGCCAGTAAGCAGGCGTATGTGGGTGGCGTCCGCCGGAAACTGCCCGAGGGTTGGGTCGATGGGAAGCCATTCGCCCACGAAGACCTCCGGCCAGGCGTGGTAGTAGAAGTAGCCGTCCTTGTGTACGACGCCCACGGCAATCCTTGTTGGGACGCCTGCGGCGCGCGCAAGCGCGGTGTAAAGCGTGGTGTGCTCGTTACAGCCGCCGCGCCTGCTCTTCAGGACTTCGAGGGCCGAGGGTATGGTCATGGTGGGGACCTTCTCGATGTTTTCATAGACCCAGTCAAGGATAAGTTTCGCCCTTCCGAGCGCGTCCTTTTCGCCCTTTGTAATCTCTCTTGAAAGCGATATTATCGAGGGGTCGGCGGACTGAACTAAAAAGGTCTCGGTAAGATATTTTCCCGGTGCATCGAGAGCTTTCCCCCCTGACCGTCTAATGGGGTCTGTGACCCGTATTTCGACAATATTCTCGCTTTCAAAGGTCTGGACCCCGCCGTGGAGCTCAAGCCCTCCGGTGTCGATGCCGCCGAGCCTGACCTTGAGGTATTTTACTCCAGAGGGGGGAAGCTCGATGTCGGCGGGCACGGCCAGGTCGGCGATGAGGTCTATCGAGGCGCTGCCGATTTCAGTGGCGTCTTCCTGGGCCTCTTTTATGAACGTCAGGCCCATGGCCTCCTGCTTCAGGACTTCGCCGGTCTCCCTGACCCACAGCGTGAACTCCGCGCCCTTGAAGGAAGCGCGTAACCGGTAGGCGTTCTGTTTCAGGCCCATCACTGTTATGGTCTCCTCGCCAAGCACTTCAAGCTCCATCGCGTCCCCGGTAAGCGAGGAGGGTTCGACTATCGGGAACCTGAGCTTCGCACCCGGCTGCGGGTTTTTCAGAAGGGGAGTAAGCGACAGGCTCATGTATGGGGCCTCCGGCAGGTAGAGCTTCTTTTCGGTCTTAATGCCGCCCATGTCGAGGGTGATGAGCATTTCCTTGTTTTTCAGGGTGCCCTCCGCCCTCATGCTTACGTCAGAGTCGAGCGTAAAGACGAAGGACTCAAGCCTGAATGCCTCGTCAAGGAGCGCCTCCATGGCGGTCTTTATGTCTTTTTCCACGCCCATGGCCATCACCTTCATGAACGATGTCTCGGTGGCTGTAAAACCCGCTTCCCGCTTTTCGAGTTTGGATACGGCGTAGCCTATCTTGTTTCCGCCATGGTATATCCCCGACCACCGCTCCTCAAAGAGCCACTCGCCGGGGGCCTCGCCGGGGGCAGGCGTGTCGTATGGGCCGTAGTGCCTTGTTACGAGCGTGGCCATTGCGGCAAGCCACGTGATGGTGATCAGTACTGCGAGGACCTTATTCAGGCTCACTTTTCTTGACTCTCAGGTATTCGTAAAGTCCGGCCATCCCGCCTGTTGCCGCCATCAGGAACCAGGCAAACGAAAGCGCGGTTGCGGATTCGGGGCTTACGTCCATTGTGCCCAGGAGGAGCACCGCGGCCGCCTCTCTCAGGCCGATGCCGGAGAGCGACACCGGTATGGTCGCCACGGCGGTTATTATCGGGATGAAGATCAGAAGCGCGGTAAAGGGTATCTCGATATCGAGGCCGAGCGCGAGGATATATAGCCCGAGCATGACCAGAAGCTGGAGCGTGAATGAAAGCGCCAGTGCCGTTGCCATTGTGCCGCGTTTTTTTCTGTAGGTATGGAAATAGTCGTGCAGTTTGCCTATTACCGAAATTCTCTGGCCGAGTCTGAGCCCGAACACTGTAAGGCTTGCAAGCACGAATACGAGTATCACAAGCGGCAGCAGCCACTCGATCCACTGGCCCCTGAAATACTTAAGCCCGAAGGGGTAGGCAACAAGACCGATGGTCATCAAGGCCGTAAACCCTATGTAGCGGTCCATAAAGACCGAGCTGAGGGCCTGCGCTCCCTTTCCGGTTTTCTTGTAAAGGTAATAGATTTTCACTGCGTCGCCGCCGACGAGGCCCGGCATAAAGGTGTTGAAGAAAGACCCGATAAGATAGAGCGGGAAAAGCTTCCTCAGGCCGAACTTCTCCGGGAGCAGGAGTTTCCACCTGACGGTGCAAAGAAAGAGCGCCATAAGATAGAGCACTACCGAGGCGATGAACGAAGCCGGGGGGATGTTCTTCAGCAGCCCGACCACGTTTCCGACCCCGGCGCGAGAGAGCACGAAGTAAAGGAGCGTGCCCGATACAAGGAGCTTAAGCGCGAATAGGAGATATTTCTTCAGTCTGCTGTTCATGATACTAAAAGAACCAAATCTTTCAAGGCCTTTAAGGCCGTATCCGCAATTCTAACAAAAATGGAGGTTATTATTCCTTGCATGGATAGGGAGATGGCGGCGTTCGGGCGGTCAGGGCCCGCCCAGGAGTTCACGGACCTTGTCTCGCAGGTCGCTGATCCTGAATGGTTTTTGCAGATAGTGTTCCCACTTAATTTCCGCTACGGAGCCGCTTACGATAAGCAGCTTCAAGTCCGGCGATATCCCATAGGCCCTGTCGATGAG
>DAOUWH010000100.1 GCA_030667205.1 Nitrospirota bacterium | reverse complement strand
CTGTCATCGGGACGTTCGCCAACGCGCGAGGTCTTCCAGACGAGATGAATATTGTCCTTCGTTACCGTGTAGAGCACTTCGTTGGTATCGGATAAACTTAGCGATGGGGTTTTCCTCCATCTTTCCGGGAGGAAATAGTCGAACAGACGTCCATTCTTTCCAACGACCCAGAGGTGGCCGCCCGTGCTTTCGGAATGGCCGAATATATACGGGACGCCGAATATCTCCGCGGAGGACAGGTGAGAAGGCAACCGGCCAGGCTTCAGCCGGCCCCTCTGGTAATCGAGGTAGGAATGCCTTCGTGAGTATTTGACCTCCTCTTCGTGATCGGGCGTTCGGAACACCAGCTCATAATCGATTACCGAGTACTTGCCGTCCTTCAGGAGCTGATGGACCATGTCTACCTGTTTCTGTGGGCCTTCGGCCTTCTCTATACGCTTGCAGTCCGCCTCGTGAATGATGACGTGCTCGGGCTTCATGTCCGCCATCAGGTAGCCCTTCTTTTCGAGGTCCCCGAGGGCCTTGCCCTGCATTTTTTTCAGGTGGCGCACAAGCTCATCGTCCTGGAGGTCTATAGTCTCGAAGACCTCTACGAGGTTCTTGCCCCGTATCCATTCGTAGATGAGCTTGTACTGCTTGAGGATGTCGATGTCGATGCCCGGGTGCCGCGCCCTTATGCGGTTGATCTTCGACCGTGACCTTCCGCTCTGCCACATCTGCATCTTCTCCGGCGGCACATAAATAGCCAGCGGGCGCTGGGTCTTGAGCTTCATGCGCTGCGGGCCGTACTTCCCCTCTCGCATCTCCGTGACCAGCGCGAACTCTTCCCACGGGCTGTTGAACTCGGCGTTGCAGAACTCCTGAAGCGTATGGGTATCGAGTGGGACGTCCTCTCCGACGCGGCAGTTCTTGATGACCAGGTCGAGGCTTCTGCCCTGGATGTTTTTAGTCGGGACCCTGTAGACGTAGCTTGTGCCCTTGAGCCTTATCCTGTGCTTTTCAAACCAGTTCTTTTCGTACCAGTTTCCTGTCTGGAGGTGCTTCTGGCTGGATTCGGCGAAACGCGTAATGTAAAGGTCTCCGCCGTCGCTGGTCTTTGTGTGGACGTAAACCGCGCCCAGCACGTTAACAAGCAATTTCTTCGAAGCTAATTTCCTCAAATGTCAGGATGTCCTACGGGAAACCGGGCAGCCCTATCCGAGGCGGCTTTTAAGTTCCTCGAACTGCTTTTTCAGCCTATCGGGCATATGGTTTCCAAACTGCTTAAAATAGTTCTCGATGTCGGGGATCTCATCCTTCCAGGCCTTCAGGTCCACTTCCAGCAGCTCTTTTAAGTCTTCCGAAGAGATATCAAGGCCTTCGAGGTCGAGCCCCCCTTCCTCCGGCAGCAGGCCGATGGGCGTTTCCTTTGCGCCTGCCTTGCCCTCGACCCGCTCGCACATCCATTTAAGCACCCTGCTGTTTTCGCTGAAACCGGGCCACAGGAACTTGCCCTCGGCGCTCTTTCTGAACCAGTTTACATAGAAGATCCTCGGGGCCTTGTCTCCGAGCCTGTCGCCCATGTCCAGCCAGTGCTGGAAGTAGTCGCCCATGTGGTAGCCGCAGAAGGGCTTCATGGCGAAGGGGTCCCTTCGGAGGTTGCCCACGGCGCCGATGTTGGCCGAGGTGGTCTCGGAGGCGGCCGTCGCCCCGAGAAATACGCCGTGGTCCCAGGAATAGGCTTCCATGGCGAGGGGTACGACAGTACTTCTGCGTCCGCCGAATATGAAAATATCGATAGGAACGCCTTCGGGGTTTTCCCAGTCCTCGCAGATGACGGGGCATTGCGATGCCGGTGCGGTAAACCTTGCGTTCGGATGCGCGGCGTCATCGGGGCTTTCGGGGGTCCAGTCCCGCCCTTTCCAGTCGATGGCGTGAGCGGGTTCCTCTTCGGTCATGCCTTCCCACCAGACGTCGCCCTCGTCGGTGAGGGCGCAGTTTGTGAAGATGATGTTTTCCTTCAGAGTGTCCATGGCCATGGGGTTTGTCTCGTACGAGGTGCCCGGGGCAACGCCGAAGAAGCCGTTTTCGGGGTTAATCGCATAGAGGCGTTGGTCGTCCTTGACCTTCATCCACGCGATGTCGTCGCCTATGCATTCGCACTTCCAGCCCTCCACCGATGGCTGAAGCATGGCCAGGTTCGTCTTGCCGCAGGCCGATGGAAACGCCGCGGCGATGTGGTAGCGCTTGCCCTCGGGGCTTGTGAGCCTGAGAATCAGCATGTGCTCTGCCATCCAGCCCTCTCTTTTTGCCATTGCCGAGGCAATCCTGAGCGCGAGGCATTTCTTGCCTAAAAGGGCGTTGCCGCCGTAACCCGAGCCGTAAGACCATATGAGGTTTTCCTCGGGGAAGTGGCTGATGTACTTCAGCTCTATTGGGGCGCAGGGCCACGCGGCGTCTTCCTGCCCCTCCTGAAGCGGTGCGCCAATTGAGTGCAGGCAGGGTATGAACTCGCCGTCGCTGCCGAGCACCTCAAGCACACGAGAGCCCACGCGGGTCATGATGTGCATATTGGTAACGACATACGGGCTGTCGGTGATCTCTATTCCTATTTTTGAGATCGGAGAACCTATGGGCCCCATCGAGAAGGGGATGACGTACATCGTGCGCCCCTTCATGCAGCCCTCATAAAGCCCTGTCATGGTCTTCTTAAGTTCAACCGGGTCAGTCCAGTTGTTGGTGGGGCCGGCGTCTTCCTGCGATGCCGTGCTGATATAGGTGCGGTCCTCCACGCGTGCGACGTCGCTGGGGGCGGAGCGGAAAAGAAAGCTGTTGGGCCGCTTGCTAAGCGGGATGGCCATTCCGGCCTCGAGCATCCTGGCCATCATGCTGTCGTATTCCTCTTTAGAGCCGTCGCACCAGTAGATCTCCTCTGGCTGACACATGTCAGCGGCTTCGTTAACCCAGTTGTTGAGCTTTTCGTTTTTGCTGGCCGTGCCGGTGACTTTTCTGCTCATGTCGTTTCCCTCGTTATCTCCTTCGGCTGCAGGGAGACAAATTAATATATCCGTAGCATTATATTATAAAGAATATTCCTCCGGATTTCTAATGGCACCGGGATTTGTTGGATTCTCAGGCAGGGAAAAATTGAGCCTTACTGCCCCCATTCAAAGCCCATCATGCTCCGGACGTCCCGCATCGTCTCCTGAGCCACCAAGCGTGCGCGCTCGGTGCCTGCGTCCACGACCTTCTGAAGAAGCGATGGGTTATCGATAAGCGCTTTTCTTTTCTCCCATATGGGCTCAAGCACCGTAAAGAGGTTTTTAATCAGCACTTTCTTGCAATCGATACAGCCGATGCCGGCGGTCCTGCAACCCTCGGCCACCTCGGCCTGCTCCTCGGCGGAGGAGAATATTTTATGAAGCTCGAAGACCGGGGATTTTTCGGGGTCCCCCTTGTCGGTGCGGCGCATGCGGGCCGGGTCGGTCTTCATGGTTTTCACTTTCTGCTCCATTGTATCGGGGGGGTCGCTAAGATATATGGCGTTTTCGTAGCTCTTGGACATCTTCCTTCCGTCGGTGCCGGGGACCTTGGGAAACTTTGTAAGAAGCCCTTCGGGCTCCGGGAAGGCCTCGCCGTAGAGGTGGTTGAACCTCCGGGCGATCTCTCGCGTTATCTCAAGGTGCGGGAGCTGGTCCACGCCCACCGGCACGTGGTTGGCCCTGTAGATGAGTATGTCGGCGGACTGAAGCACCGGGTAGCCCAGAAAGCCGTACATCGAGAGGTCTCGGTCCTTTAGCTCTTCTTTCTTTTCCTTGTAGGTTGGTACCCTCTCGAGCCAGCCAAGCGGGGTCACCATGCTTAAAAGTAGATGCAGTTCGGCGTGCTCAAGAATTTTTGACTGTACAAAAATCGTCGAGCGCTCGGGGTCGAGCCCCGCGGCTATGAAGTTTACAAGTATGTCTTCGGTGCTGGACTTTATGTCCTCGGGATGGGCGTAGCCGGTGGTGAGGGCGTGCCAGTCGGCCACGAAGTAGAAGCACTCGTACTCTTCCTGGAGCTTCACCCAGTTCTGGAGCGCTCCGACGAGGTTTCCGAGGTGGAGCTTCCCGCTTGCCTGCATCTCGCTTAAGACTCTCTGCATATGGTTATCTCCTTTAGAGCAGACTCAAAAACGCCATTATCAGGTTAAACAGTGGGATTACGAACAGCCTGTATAGCCCGGTCATGATCAATATTATAAGGATAATCATCCCGTAAGGCTCAAGCCTGTCAAGAAATAGCGACTGTTTCTTTGGCAGGAGTCCCACGGCCACCCTGCCGCCATCGAGCGGAGGTATGGGTATGAGGTTAAAGCACGCAAGGAAAACATTAATAATTATGCTGTATTTGAACATCGCGCCCAGCGGCACCAGCACCGTCCTGTCGATGGCGTCGGGGGCGACAATCGCAAGTAGCGGGATGAAGTATTTATAGACAAGCAAGCTTATTATGGCAAGCAGTATGTTCGTGACAGGCCCCGCCGCGCCTGTTATGGCCATGTCGCGCTTGGGGTCCTTGAAGTTGTATGGATTTACCGGGACCGGTTTTGCGTAGCCGAAAACAACCCCGCCCTGTGTGAATATCAGGAGCATAAGGGGCAGGAGCACCGTGCCCACCGGGTCGATGTGCTTTATGGGGTTGAGCGTTAGCCTCCCCAGCGCCCAGGCCGTGCGGTCCCCCAGCCTGTAAGCGACCCACCCGTGGGCGACCTCGTGGAAGGTGATTGCAATCAGTATCGGCACTGCCGAAATTGCTATTTGTCTTAGTATCCCGGGGACGTCCAATGTATTAGCTCCTGAATGTTCAATCGATCTAATAAGGAGATGCGCTTGGCAATGTCAATTAAGTGCATCCCCGCGCGTTTTCTCGCTCTTGCGCTTGTCGGTTTCGGCTTAGGCGGCCTTTTTTGTTATATTTTTCAGACACATAAAAACCCGCTGGCGCGGCATATTTTATGCCATCAAAAACCGGTTGACGAATTCATGGTTAGCATGTAAAATAGTGCTCTCGATTCATCGTTTCGTTTTACCGGGGGGAATTTTACATAACATGAGCAGTGAAGTCTTTATCCTTTCAAAAGACCAGGAAGAGACCGCCTTAATCAAGGACACCTTAAAGGCCCAGGGCTGCGAGGTCAGGGCCAGTTCCGGGGTTTCGTCCGCCTTGAGGTCCATGAAGGGCTCCGAAGTCATCCTCTTGAGCTTCGACGGCCAGAACCTCGAGACCCTCAAGGAGATTAAATCTTACCACCCCGAGGCGGTGGTCTTAGTCTCCGACGGTGCGGACTCCGGCAACAAGGTTTTAAAGGAGGGCGCATACGATTTTCTCGAAAAGCCTCTGAGCCCGGTTAAGCTCGGCACGGCAGTAAGGAACGCCCTGGATTTCATAGCATACCGTAACGAGATCCACAGGCTTAAGATCACGGAGGCCCCTCAGCTTGTAACCTCCAAAAACCGCAAGATGCTCAGGGTCGCCCAGCAGACCGAGCGCGCCTCTACGAGGAACAACCCCGTGTTGATACTCGGAGAGAAGGGCACGGGCAAGGACCTTATTGCCAGGACAATCCACACAAACAGCGCCCGCATGGCCGGCCCCCTGGTGGTGGTCGAAGACCCCCAGGCCGAGGGCGAGGCGGGCCTCTTTGGCAGGGCCGCCCAGAAGGGGATATCTCACGGGAAGGTCATATCGGCGACGGGTGGCGACCTGGTCTTAAAGAACATCGACGGCATCGCGCCCGATCTTGCGAAGAAGCTCGCCGCCTTTCTAAAGGACAGGAAGTTCACCCCCGAGGGGAGCAAGGAGGCCATCCGGGCCAACGTGCGGGTTATATGCTCCGCGGCGGCTCTCGACAAGAAGAGTCCGCTTTACGGGTGCTTTCGCTCCATGATTTCAATCCCGCCCCTCCGAGGCCGCCCCGAGGACATCGTCCCTCTGGCCGAGCACTTTATGAAGGACGCCTCCAGGACTCTAAAGACAGGCGTTAAAAGGTTTTCAAAGGACGCAAAGGCGTTTCTTCTGGAGCACGACTGGCCCGGAAACGCAGGCGAACTGAAAAACATGGTGAAGAAGGCATGCCTTATCTCAAAAGATGCCTTGGTTGAGAAGCGCCACCTTGCCTCGGGCGACGGGGGCGCCTACTGCTCCGTCAGGGAGTTCCTCGACGACAAGCTCAGGGGTTATCTGAAGGGGATGGCCAAGGTCGGAAACTCCGGCCTCTACGACACGGTGACCTCCGAGGTCGAGAAGTCCCTCATCGAACTCGTTCTCAGGGAGACCGGGGGCAACCAGCTCAAGGCTTCAAGACTCCTTGGCCTCAACCGCAATACCCTGAGGGCGAAGATAAAGCTCTACAGGAT
>DAOUWH010000093.1 GCA_030667205.1 Nitrospirota bacterium | reverse complement strand
AGGATATAAGCGCCGTCATTGTATGAGACGGACGACCATTGTTCGACATCCTTCGGGTCAAGCCCCTTAAGGGCCTCCCATGCCTTTTCTATCCCCGCAGACATAATATGATAATAACACAGCAACCGATGAAGGCTACTCGATAAACCCTGTAATTAAAACTTCAAATTAGCTATAATCTGGTTTCAAAACGGACCGCTTGCATATGGACAGCATTGATACCACAAGGCTTGCGTTCTTCCTCGGCATCCTGGTCGCTATCGGGGCCTGGGAGGCCCTTGCCCCGCGCCGCCGCATGCAACACCCGAAGGTTTCGCGCTGGGCAAACAATCTCGGCGTCGTGCTAATCTATGTCGTGTTAGTGCGCCTGATATTCCCGATACTTCCCGCAGGCATGGCCCTCATTGCCGGAGAAAACGGATTCGGTTTTTTCAACTCCATGGACGTATCCTACTGGCCCCCGGTCATAATCAGCGTAATAATTCTCGACCTTGTGGTATATCTCCAGCATGTCATGTTCCATGCGGTGCCTGTTCTGTGGCGCTTTCACATGATGCACCATGCCGACCTCGACTTCGACCTTACCACGGGGCTGCGCTTCCATCCCATAGAGATAATCGTCTCGACCATCATAAAGCTTACAGCAGTCGCGGCACTTGGCCCACCCGTCCTTGCCGTGGTGATATTCGAGGTATTGCTCAACGGCACCGCCATGTTCAACCACGGCAATATCCGCATCCCTTTGGGCATGGATCGAATTTTAAGGCTTTTCGTGGTCACCCCCGACATGCACCGCGTCCACCACTCGGTAATTATACGGGAGACGAACTCCAATTTCGGGTTCAACCTTCCCTGGTGGGACAGGCTCCTGGGGACCTACCGCGCCCAGCCCGCAAGGGGGCATACCGACATGACCATAGGCCTTTCGCACATCCGCGACTCAAGGTGCCTGGGCCTTCCTGGGATGCTTGCGCTTCCCTTTACCGGCTCGCCCGGGGCGTATCCCTTAGGGCGGGCAGCAAGAGAGCCATAGGAGGACAGGCATGAAGGTCGCGCTAATACAGCTTGACATCGCGTGGGAATCGAAAGAGACGAATTTCAGGAACGCCGGGAGGCTTGTCCGCGAGGCCTCGGAGGCGGGCTGCGACATCGCCGTGCTGCCGGAGATGTTTTCAACGGGGTTTTCGATGAACGTATCGGGCATCGCCGAGGAAGAGCACGGCCCCACGGCGTCCTTCCTTTCGGGGCTTGCCAGAGAACACTCCATAAACGTAATCGGCGGCTTCGCCTCAGCAGGAAGCGGCACGAGAGGTCAAAATATCGCCCACGCATATGGCAGAGACGGCGCCCTCCTCGCCTCCTATGCCAAGATGCACCCCTTCTCATTCGCAGACGAGGACAAGCACTACGAGGCCGGTCACGATACAGTCGTATTCGAGCTTGACGGCATGCCCTCAAGCGTGTTCATCTGCTACGACCTTCGTTTCCCGGAGGTCATAAGGGCCGTTGCCAGGAAGGTGCGGGCCGTCTTCTTCATAGCCAACTGGCCCGCCGAAAGAATCGGCCACTGGGAGACACTGCTAAAGGCCCGCGCCATAGAGAACCAGTGCTTCGTAATCGGACTGAACCGGACGGGCACAGACGCAAACGGGCTGGGCTACCCCGGCGGCTCCCGCATCTTCGGCCCCGAGGGAGAGGACGTCTGTCCGGGGGGCGGGACCGGAGATATCATTATGTGCGAGTTCGACCCCGCGGTAGTCGAAAGGGTGCGCTCGGAGCACCCTTTCCTTGAAGACATGCGCCGCTGAGATACAGGCAAGTTTGGCGCCCGCCTGATATTTCTGTAAAAAAGTTCCGTTGACATCTTGACCTCCCCCGCAATTGTGTGCAAAATAGAGGTATGAAGTTTCGGCAGTTTTGTTTCACCCCGCCAAGTCATGACTTAGTGGGACCCTATGAACAACTCCGCAGGCTTCAAATCTTAGCAAGGAGGTATTCCCATCGTGCCAAAAGGAACTGTTAAGTGGTTTAATGAGTCCAAGGGTTTCGGATTCATAACCTCGGAAGACGGCGGAGACGTCTTCGTCCACTTCGGCGACATTCAGGGTGAAGGGTTCAAGACCCTGGGCGAAGGCGATGCGGTGAGCTTCGACGTTGTCGAAGGTCCCAAGGGCCCAAAGGCGGAAAACGTAGTAAAAATCTAAATCCTTAACTCAGCAGGCCCCGTTTGCCGGGGCCTGCTGTCTAATTTACGCACACCTTCCCTGTTTCATGTATCACTTCCTTGCCTGTAAATTCATATAAGACGTGTCCCGGCAAATAACCCTTGCCTTCCGGGGAGGAGAGAGGCGGGGTCTCTGGGGGAAGAGACCCCGCCCTGTGGAGGGACACTTCTATTTACTGGTTTACGGACCTTGTCCTGCTAACCTCCTCCGGGACGAACTCGGCCGCGCCGGGCTCTGGTTTACGGAGAAACGTGGGCACGTCCAGCGGGTCTTCGTCAGCCGGAACGAGGCTGGTAGTGTTTTCCTTGAATATGCTTTTTGCAAGCACCCTGTCGGAGCCGCGAAGGGTTGACGACTGCGCAGGGGTCCGTTTTGGGGCGGACCATTTCTTTACGTTCGGAAGTTCGGCCCGCTTGGGCTCGTCCTCAAAGCCCGTGGCTATGATGGTCACCCGCACCTCGTCCTTCAGGTCGGGGTCTATAACGGCGCCCATTATTATGTTCGCCCCTTCGTCGGCGGCATCGAATATCGGGCCCGTGGCCTCATGGACGTCATCGAGCGAGAGCTCAAGGCCACCCGTAATATTAATGAGCACTCCGCTTGCGCCGTCGATCGAGGTATTCTCGAGCAGGGGGTTTAAGATGGCGCGCTTGGCCGCGTCGTGTGCGGCCCTCTCACCCTTGCCCACGCCCATGCCTATCACGCTTCTTCCGGCGGTCTCCATCACGGTCTTTACGTCGGCGAAGTCGAGGTTTATGAGACCGGGCACGAGTATCAGGTCCGTGATCCCTTTCACGGCGTTCCTCAGGACATTGTTGGCTATCGAGAAGGACTCCAGCAGCGGCGTGCCCCTCTCGGCGACGAGGCCGATTCTGTCGTTTGGTATTACTATGAGGGTAGCGACATATTTTTGAAGTTCATCGATGCCCTCCGCCGCATTGCGCTTCCTTATTCCACCCTCGTAGAAGAACGGCCTGGTCACCACGGCCACTACAAGGGAGCCCTGCTCCCTGGCTATCTCCGCTACCACGGGCGCGGCGCCGGTGCCCGTGCCGCCGCCCATGCCTGCGGTTATGAATACCATGTCAGCGCCCGCGATATGTTCGGCGATGGCGTCGCGGTCTTCGAGCGCGGACTGTTTTCCTACCTCGGGTTTTGAGCCCGCGCCGAGGCCCCTGGTGATGTTCTTCCCGATCTGCAACTTATGGGTCGCCATCGATGTCTCAAGCACCTGCATGTCGGTGTTCACCGCCACGTAGTCCACTGACGTAATGCTCGAGGCAATCATGTTATTGATAACATTGCCCCCGGCCCCGCCCACACCGACAACCTTGATGCTGGCGACCGACCCCCCGTTGGTCTCCGGTAATAATTCTTCCAGTTCAAACATTTCTCCCTCCTCCTGGTTACCCCCGAAGCTCGGTACGGCGGGCCCTCTTGCGGGCCCCCCATCCCCTGACTTCGAGGAGGTTTTTGGTCGTTCCCTTGACCTTTTGCACTATACCGTCAAAAATCCCTTCGTAAGCGTTACTTTCGGCCTCGTAGCCGTAAAGCACAAGGCCCACGCCTGTAGCGTGAATCGGACTCCTTAGCTTGTCCTTAAGGTGCGGGCCTATGCCATAGTCCGGCACGCCCACCCTCACCGGCAGCCCGAAGACGGCCTCGGCCACCCTGTCGATGCCGGACAGCAGCGCCGTGCCGCCGGTAAGTACCACGCACGAGGGGCCGCTGAGGCTGGTCTTACCCTGCACCTCGCGTTTGATTATCCTTATGACCTCCTCGGCCCTGGGCCTGATTATTTCCTTGAGATAGTGCCTCGGGACCTGCCGCAGCTCATCGCTCATCAGCCGGACATCAATCATCTCGCCCGAATCTATCTCTCCCAATGCAAAGCCGTGCTCTATCTTCACCCGTTCCGCTTCCCTCTGCGAGAGCCTCAACCCTATGGCGATGTCGTTGGTTATGTGGTTGCCCCCGACAGGCAGCACGGAGGCGTGCACCAGCCCGCCCTCGCTGTAGACGCCGATATCGGCGGTGCCACCGCCGATATCGACCACTGCGACCCCGGTATCAAGCTCGTCCTCGTCCGCAACCGAGCGGCAGGAGGCAATCGGCTCAAAGACGGTGTCTATCGCTTCGACACCCGCCTTTCGGCAACACTTGAGGAGGTTTTCCACCACAGAGTGCGAGGCCGTAATCACGCGCACGTTGGCCTCGAGCCTCGCCCCTGACATCCCGGTCGGCCTTACGATGCCTCCCTGCCCGTCGATGACGAAATCAGTGGGCATTACGTGAAGCACCTCACGGTCAAGCGGCACATAGAGCGCCGAGGCGGAGTCCATTACCCTTTCAATGTCTCCCCTTGTAACCTCCGAGCCCTTTATCCCCGTGGCTCCATAGCTCTTAAGGCATTCAATATGGCTTCCCGCAACCCCGATATACGCCGCCTTTATCTCCACCCCGGAGGACGCCTCGGCATCGGCCACGGCGGCCCTTATGGCATCGGTGGTAACATTTATGTCCACCACAACGCCCTTTTTAATCCCGCTAGAGCTTGCGGTGCCCATGCCCATTATCTCCGGGACCCCGGCCTCGGTCCTTGCTACCACGGCACATATCTTTGTCGTACCGATATCAAGGCCGATTATGTATTTCCTGCTCATTCCACGACCTCTTTAAAAGGTTTCACTATGACGCTGTTTGCGAACCTCAGGTCGACATGACTGATGTTCATATGCCTTTTCTTTATCTCGTCGCTCAGCTCGAAGAGCCTCCTGAGCTTCTCTTCGTAATCACCCCTGCCCACCTTGGCGGTGAGCCCGTCTATCGTCATGGTCAGGTTCTCGGGGTTTTTCTCGACGCCGGTGATCTCTATCCGGTTCTTGTCGGTCGCCAGGCCCCTGTCCTTTATAACGCCGGCAAGGCTTACGGCCTCCTTGAACGTCTTGGGGTCCCTGGCCGAGCTGCTTACTATGACCGGCAGAAATTGCACCGGGGCGCTCTTGAGCTTCTCAAGCACGTTGCCCTCCCCGTCGACGAAGTAGACGTCGCCCCTGACCTGAAGCAGCGCCTGAGGCACCGCCTCCTCTATCTTCACAACGAACCGCCCCGGATATTCCTTCCTGAGCTTCACGGACTTTACCCACTTCGATGCTGAAAGCATATCGGCCACCTCTTCCAAAGGCAGTGCCAGGAGGCTTTCGCCGTACTCTATGCCCATAAGTTCCGTCATCTCCTGGTCGGAGAGGAATTTGTTTCCTTGGACCTCGACCTCCGTAAGCGCAAAAAGGCCGCTCTCACTGATAAACCAGGCCCCGGCAGACAGGGCGCATATAATAAGCAGCGCCAATATGCCCTTGGAGAGCCTCGTGCCCCTCTTCATGTTCTTCTTGCTCGAAAACCTCGCTCTCTTCCTCTTCGCAGCCACTTTATATACCTTCCTTTATATCCAGTGCACCTTTAAAAATCTCCTCGACCAGCGCTTCGAACGTCAGCCCGGCCAGGGACGCTATCTTCGGAAGAAGGCTCGTCTCCGTCATCCCAGGGATAGTGTTGACCTCCAGCACGTAGATCTCGCCCTGCGCGTCCACGAGGAGGTCCACCCTTGTTGCGCCCTGCGCGCCGAGCGCAAGGTGCGCCCTCAGGGCCGTGTTCTTCGCCGCCTCGTAAAGGGCATCGTCAAGCTCGGGCGGCAGTATGTATTCGGTAAGCCCCGAGGTGTACTTTGCCTTGAAGTTATAGAACTCAAGGCTCGGCCTGACCTCCACGCCTCCGAGAGCCCTGTCGTGGAGTATGCCTATATGTATCTCCTTGCCCTTAATAAATTGCTCAATAATCGCCGTGCCGGTGTACGAAAGCGCGGTCTCCAGCGCGGCGTCGACGTCCTTTGCCTTCTTTACGATGTCCACTCCGATGCTTGAGCCCTCGCTTACGGGCTTTACCACGAACGGAAGAGGAAGTGTGGGAGACTCGCCCTTCCTGAGCACCTCGAATTCGGGCACCCGGAGCCCCTCGTGAAGGAAAAACTTCTTCGACGCGAGCTTGTCCATTGCAAGGGCCGAGGCGAGCACCCCCGAACCCGTATAGGGGATTCCCATCACCTCAAGCATCCCCTGTATCGAGCCGTTCTCGCCGGTGCCGCCATGGAGCACGAGGAAGGCGGCCTCTATGTTTTCCCTTCCGAGGACCTCGCAGATATCCTGGCCAACGTCCACCGCCTTGGCGTCATAGCCGAGCCTTTCGAGCGCATTGAGTACCGAGGCGCCGCTT
>DAOUWH010000150.1 GCA_030667205.1 Nitrospirota bacterium | reverse complement strand
GCACTTAGCGCCCTGGAGGGAGTTAAAGCCGGCGTGTTCGCCACTGTCTGTGCCTCTACAGGAACTTTAAAGCGCGCAAGGGAGCTCCAGGGGCGTACGGGCGCGGCATGCGAGAACATGGAAGGCGCGGCAGTGGCGCACGTATGCGCGCGCTACGGGGTGCCGGTGCTTGAGCTGAGGGGCATAAGCAACATCGTCCCGGAAAGAGACCCAGCAAAGTGGGACAAGGAGACCGCCTCTAAAAATTGCCAGGAAGCGCTTCTAAGGTTCCTTACGAGCGGCTGAGGTAGGATTTAATCTTATCCGCAACATCTTCGTGCAGATCCGTGAACTTAACGCCTATACCAATGCCCGGCTGTGAGTGGACGACCTTTGCCGTGACGTCTATCTTGGTGCCTTCGAGGCTAAAGGTCACCTCGATTATGCTCCCCACTACGAACTGGTGCCTTGTGTAGATGTACATCCCGTCCTCGCTGAGGTCAAGCCCTTCGGCATTTATGGTGCGGATGATAGAGACGTCGGTGCTTATGTGGGATCTTTTTTTCCTGGTCTCATTGTACATGGCCTTAAGCGCTCCTGTACCGCCCTATGGTATCGACTAAGCAGCCTGCTTTGTGGTGGATGTCGCCGGAGAGAATTGAAGAGGCGGCCGCGACGGCCGATGCCCCGCTTTCAAACACAGGGCAGCAGTTGTCGATGTCGATGCCCCCTATCGCGACCACCGGGATGCCGACCGAACGGTTTATATCCCTCAGGTCGTCTATCCCTTTCGGGGGGCCGGCATCCTTTGTGCCGGTCTGGAACACAGGGCCAAACCCGATGTAGTCCGCCCCATCGGTCTCCGCCCTTCTGGCCTCGTCCCTGTTGTGGGTCGATATCCCGATTATCCTGTCCCTGCCCATGACCTTTCTTGCCTCGCGGGTGGGCAGGTCCTCCTGTCCGAGATGTACGCCGTCGGCCCCGACCGCAACGGCTATGTCCGCGTAGTCATTGATTATGAGGCAGGCACCGAAATCACGGGTAAGTTCCCTGAGAGCAAGGGACGTCCTGAAGACCTCGAGCCGGCTCCTTCCCTTGTCCCGGTATTGTATCCACCTGATGCCGGACTTAAGCGCGATGTAGGCCATCTCCACTACGGAAAGAGAACAGGAATGCCTGTCGGTAATGAGGCAGAGGCCGCCATTGTACAGGCCTTTATGGGACTTCTCAGCCATTGTTCCCCCTTTTACCCCTGAGTTACCCTTGGACTATTTTAACTTTTGGGCTTGGTTCCGTTCAACCTCTCTGCAAAACTCGTGTTGAAATTGCCCCTGATAAAGTCTTCATTTTCGAGCACTCGCCTGTGAAACGGGATCGTGGTCTTTACCCCTTCGATAATGAACTCACCCAGCGCGCGCCTCATCCTCGCGACGGCTTCCTTCCTGTCGCGCGCGTGCACGATGAGCTTTGCCACAAGAGAATCGTACTGCGCCGGCACGACGACCCCGGCGCATACCGCGGTGTCCACCCTCACGCCGGGCCCCCCGGGAGGGTACATGAACGTTATCGTCCCGGGCGACGGTGTGAAGCTCACCGGGTCTTCGGCGTTTACCCTGCACTCTATGGCATGCCCGGAAATTTTAACTTGTGATTGCTTGTACCCCAACGGCATCCCCGCGGCAAGCCTTATCTGCTCCTTTATGAGGTCAATGCCCGTGACCGCCTCGGTGACCGGGTGCTCGACCTGCACCCTGGTGTTAATCTCGATAAAATATATGTTCCAGTTCGGGTCCACGGCAAACTCGACCGTACCCACGTTGCGGTAGCCGATGGCGCGCGCGGCCTTGACGGCCAGCGCCCCGAGCTTTTTCTTTATCCTGTCGCTTGCTATGGGGGCGGGAGACTCTTCGATGAGCTTCTGGTGCCTTCGCTGGATGGAACAGTCCCTCTCGCCCAGGTGTACGACGTTGCCGTCCCCATCGGCAAGTATCTGTACCTCGATGTGCCTGAGCTCGGGGATGTATTTTTCAAGGTAAAGGTCCTTGACGCCGAACGCCGTGAGGGCCTCGCGCTGCGCGATGTAAAAGGCGTGCTTCAGTTCGCCTTCGGAGTTTACGACCTTCATGCCCCTGCCACCGCCTCCGTGCGACGCCTTGAACATAAGGGGATAGCCTATTTTCTTTGCGACCTTTATTGCCTCTTCCTCTGTGGAGACGACACCCTTGCTTCCGGGCACCACAGGGATGTGCTTCTTCTTCATGATCTCCCTTGCCCTGGACTTGTCCCCGCCGAGGCGGATGTTCTTGGGGGTGGGCCCGATAAAGACAATGCCCGAGGAGGCGCACGTCTCGGCGAAGT
Source organism: Nitrospirota bacterium (assembly GCA_030667205.1). Taxonomy (GTDB): domain Bacteria; phylum Nitrospirota; class Thermodesulfovibrionia; order Thermodesulfovibrionales; family JdFR-86; genus DAOUWH01. The sequence goes on along the minus strand of DAOUWH010000150.1, from coordinate 2,381 downwards.
TTGCGTTTTCGGAGAGGAAACCGTAGCCCGGGTGAATGGCCGAGACGTCGGTGATCTCGGCCGCGGTGATGAGCCCCGGGATATTGAGGTAGCTCTGCTGGGAACTGGCAGGGCCTATGCAGACGGACTCGTCGGCGAGTCTTACGTGCATGGCGTCCCTCTCGATGTCGGAGTAGACGGCCACGGTCTTGATGTCCAGTTCCCTGCAGGCGCGGATTACCCTTACGGCTATCTCGCCCCGGTTGGCTATGAGGACCTTGTCAAAAAGCTTCATTACTATACCGGTTCAAGGAGAAACAGCGGCTCACCGTACTCCACGGGGTGGGAGTTCTCCACGAGCACCCTGGCCACGATGCCGTCGGCCTCGGACTCTATCTCGTTCATCAGCTTCATCGCCTCGATGATGCAGATGACCTGCCCTTTCTTAACCCTGTCGCCCACCTCCACGAAAGGCGCGGCCTCGGGTGTGGAGGCCGTGTAAAACGTGCCCACCAGCGGAGCGGTAATCGTCATCAGGCGGTGAGATTCGTCCTCTTCGGCCTGGCTTACCAGGGGCTTGGCCGCCTCCTGCTCGGGCTGGGCTACGGGCTTGAACTCGGCCTGTCCTAGCAAGTGCTCCCTCTTTAGCCTGACCTTTGTGCCCTCGGACTCTATCGAGACCTCGGTGATGTCCGTGTTCTTCAGAAATCTTATAAGTTCTTTCAGGTCGTCAAGTTCCATTATTTCACCCTCTCGATATATTCAGACGTCCTTGTGTCTATCTTGACGATGTCGCCTATATTAATATGAAACGGCACCTTGACAGCGGCGCCCGTCTCAAGCACCGCGGGCTTGCTCCCGCCCGATGCGGTATCCCCCTTAAAACCCGACTCGGTCTCGGTGACCTCAAGCTTCACGAACATCGGGGGCTCCACGCTCACGGGCTCGCCCTTAAAAAAGAGTATGCTGGCGTTTTCGTTTTCCTTTATGAACTTCATGGCATCGCCCAGCTGGGCCTCGGTAAGGGGCATCTGCTCGTAGGACTCGTTGTCCATGAAGTAGTACATACCGTCCTGCTCGTAGAGGTACTGCATCTGTTTTTCCTCAAGCTGGGGTTTGGGGAACTTTTCCCCTGAGCGGAACGTGTCGTCCAGAATCGCACCGGTGATGATGTTTCTTAGCTTTGTCTTTACGAGCGCCCCTCCCCTTCCCATCTTGGCGTGCTGGAACTCCACAATCTCGCAGGGCTCGCCCTTGTACTCTATTTTTGCGCCCCTTCTGAAATCAGCCGTAGATATCAAGCCTGCTTCCTCCGAACGTTAAACTATTCTAAGTTAAATTATTTCAAGCCTTCTGGGAAGCGACGTCAGCCCCACTGCCCCCTCGGGCCCGACCGCTACCATGTCTTCTATTCTAACACCTCCGAGGCCCGGAACGTAAATGCCAGGCTCAATGGTAAAGACCATGCCCTCGCGCACCCTGACGCTCCTTTGTCTTGAGATGCCAGGCCCCTCGTGCACATCGAGGCCCACCCCGTGGCCCGTGGCATGGCCGAAATATTCGCCGTAACCTGCTTTTTTTATAACATCTCTGGCGGAATTGTCAATCGACCTCGTATGTGCTCCGGCCGCGGCCACGCCCGCTGCCTCGCGGTTGGCCCTCAGGACGAGGGAGTAGATCTCCTTCTTCCTGCGGATGTCTTTTCCTCCCTTTATAAGGAACGTCCTTGTCATGTCAGAACAATATCCGTCCGCCCTGGCGCCCCAGTCGATGATAACCAGGGCCCCCGGCCCGAGCTTCTTTTCGGTCGCCTTTGCGTGGGGCATGGCCGAGTTTTCGCCAGAGGCAACTATTATATCAAAAGGCAGGCCCCCGGAGCCCTCTTTCCGGAGCCTTTCCTCAAGCCTGAGGGCAATCGACCTTTCCCTTGCGCCGGCTTTTATGTGCGGTTTTATTTTTTTAAAAGCTTTCTCGGCGATTTTTACGGCCTTCCGTATCGAGCGCAGTTCCTCCTTTTCCTTGACCGCCCTCATCTTTTCGACCACCGCCTTTATGGGCTTTACCTTGCGGAAGGATTTCCTGAGCGACTCGAAATACCCGTAATCCACGGAGGCCTCAAACCCGAGGCTCCTGATGCCGAGTTTCTTTCCGAGGCGTTTCACGGCAGAGGGCCCGCCACTTTTTTCCACCACGATGTCCCATCCCTCGACTTCCTTACGCGCCTGTTCCCCGTAGCGGAAGTCGGTCACAAAGATGTTTTCCGACCTTGTCACAAGCGCAAAGCCAGCCGAGCCGGTAAAACCGGTGAGGTAGCGCACGTTGTGCATCTTCGTGATGAGAAACGCCTCGAGTGGCCCCAGTCGCCTCCTGAGGCTTTTCAAACGTCCGGTTTGGAAGGGCAT
>DAOUWH010000115.1 GCA_030667205.1 Nitrospirota bacterium | reverse complement strand
GCGTAAAGCACATCTTCGGCTATCCCGGAGGCGTTGTGCTTAACCTCTTCGACCTGCTTTACGACGAGAAGGACCTGAAGCTCATCCTCACAAGGCACGAGCAGGGCGCGGTGCACGCCGCCGACGGCTACTCAAGGTCGAGCGGCAAGCCCGGCGTTGTGCTCGTAACCTCCGGCCCCGGGGCGACCAACACCGTGACCGGCATCGCCACGGCCTCGATGGACTCGGTGCCCCTTGTCGTGATGTCCGGACAGGTGCCCACCATGCTTATCGGAAACGACGCCTTCCAGGAGGCTGACATCGTGGGCATCACGCGGCCCTGCACGAAGTACAACTTTCTCGTAAAAGACGTGCGGGACCTCTCCGGAATAATGAAAGAGGCGTTCTATATCGCGACCTCCGGAAGGCCCGGCCCCGTGCTCATAGACCTGCCCAAGGACGTCATGGTCGACAAGACGGAGTTTGTATGGCAGAAGGCCGACATCCGCAGCTACAAGCCGACCTACGAGGGCAATAAGTGGATGATTGCCAAGGCGGCAAACCTCATTACGAAGGCCACGAGGCCGGTGATAATAGCCGGCGGAGGGGTCATTATCTCGGGGGCTCACAAGGAGCTAAAGGACCTGGCGCAGTATGCCGAGACACCGGTGGCACTGACGCTGATGGGGCTTGGCGCCTTCCCCGGCACACATAAGCTCTCTCTGGGCATGCCCGGCATGCACGGCACATACTACGCAAACAAGGCAATCCAGGAGGCCGACCTTATACTTGCCGTGGGCATGCGCTTTGACGACAGGGTCACGGGCAAGACCGACGCCTTTGCGCCTCACGCAAAGATAGTCCACGTCGACATAGACCCGACCTCCATAAGGAAAAACGTCAGGGTGGACATACCCGTCGTGGGCGATGGAAAAAGGATACTGTCGGCGCTTCTGAAGGTAATGAAGGAGGGCGACAATAAACAGTGGGGTGCGGTCAGGAAAAAGTGGCTCATGCAGATAGATGCGTGGAAGCTCGAGAGGCCCCTTGCGTACGGGACTGACAAGGACGTCATCAAACCGCAGTTCGTGGTTGAAAAGATATACGAGCTTACGAAAGGCGACGCCATAATCACGACCGAGGTCGGCCAGAACCAGATGTGGACCGCGCAATTCTACAAGTTCGACAAGCCCCGAAGGCTTCTTTCCTCAGGCGGGCTCGGCACGATGGGCTACGGCTTTCCCGCCGCGATAGGGGCCCAGTTTGCGTTCCCGGACAAGCTCGTCATTGATATCGCCGGCGACGGAAGCATCCAGATGAACATCCAGGAGCTTGCCACCGCAGTTATAAACAAGCTGCCCGTGAAGGTCGCGATACTGAACAACCGCTACCTCGGGATGGTCAGGCAGTGGCAGGAGCTTTTCTTTGGAGAGAGGTACTCGCACACCAGCCTCGACGGAACACCGGACTTCGTCAAGCTCGCCGAGGCATACGGCGCCGTCGGGCTCAGGGCCACGAAGCCCTCCGAGGTCGAGCCGGTGCTGAAGGAGGCTTTTAAGACCAAGAATACGGTCATAATGGATTTCGTTGTGGACTGGAAGGAGAAGGTCTATCCGATGGTGCCCGCCGGGGCCCCGATAGACCAGATGCTCTTCTACGAGGAGCCGGAGAAGAAAAAGAAGAAGGCCAAACTCAAGGCGGTGAAGTAAATGAGACATACGATATCGCTACTGGTAGAGAACAAGTTTGGCGTTCTGTCGAGGGTCTCGGGCCTGTTCAGCGGAAGGGGCTATAACATCGAGAGCGTCTCGGTGGGCGAGACGATGGACCCGCAGCTTGCCCAGATGACCATCGTCACAACGGGCGACGACCTCATTATCGAGCAGATAACCAAGCAGCTCAACAAGCTTATAGACGTGGTGAAAGTTACCGATATGGTAGAGCTCAACCACGTCGAACGGGAGATGATACTTTTAAAGATCTCGCCGAAGGCCGACATGAAGGTCGAGGCCCTGAGGCTCGCCGAGATATTCAGGGGAAGGATCGTGGACTCCTCGGAGAAGACTTTTACCATCGAGATAACCGGCGACGAAGACAAGATAAGGGCCTTCATCAACATCATGAAGCCCATGGGCATTAAGGAAATGGTCAGAACCGGCAAGGTGGCCATCCAGCGCGAAGGCACCGTCGGCCGATAGGGGGCACGGCCCCTTTCCATCCGAACCGCAACGCTTTAACTTGTCAATTCTTTAAGACCCGGTCTCTTCTTTAGTATTCCCGCGAAAGTCGAATCGACCCTGCGTCGAGAGACCCGACCGCGCAATGACAGCATCAAGACGAGTTGTTTAATCCGCGTCTTCCATCTCGGCGGGCGTGACCACCGCCATCACCACGAGCTTCTCGCCTTTTGACGCGCTAAAGCCGTGCGGGACCATCGGGTCGCACAGTATGGCGGTCCTGGCGTCGGCATCTATCTGTTCGTCTCCGACCGTGAAGGTGCCGCTTCCCTCGACGCAGTACATCATTAGCCTCAGCGGGGCCTTGTGGGGCTTAAGCTCCTGGCCCGGCTCAAGGCACATGAGGGCCACCCGCATCTCGGGCGTCTCGGCCAGCATCTCCCTTGAGATCTTGTCCGGATGAAACTTAATCAGCTTTTTCAGGTCGAGTACCTGCATGGCGTTCTCCTTTAAATAAGTTCGTTTGATTTAATAGTATCACCAAGCCGGCACTACGGCTATGATTACGGTCATATCCAGGTTTCCCTCCCATCAAGGGAGGGGAAAAGGATTTGGATAGCTACCTCCGGTCATATGGGAAATGTGCTGCAGATAGAACCTATGGAATAAGATACGGTTTCTGTCTAAGATGCGGGTTTTTGCTTCTTATGAAATAGCGAGCCTGCGATGAGCACCGCGATGCCCACCGTGAGGGCGGAGTCCGCAACATTGAAGGCGGGCCAGTGGTATGAGCCCGCGTGCAGGTCTATGAAGTCCCTGACATGGCCGAATACGAGCCTGTCTATGAGGTTGCCTGCCGCGCCCGAAAGTATCAGCGTCAGGCCCACGAACCCGTCCTTCTCCTTGATGGCGAGAAAAAGGATAATCGCTATCGCCACGAGGGTTAACACTATGAAGAACACGTTTCCGAGGGAGCTGAAAAGCCCGAATGCCGCGCCCACGTTTTTTACATTCACGAGACTGAGGAAGGGCAGCACCTCAATGGGCTCGTAGGGGTTTATGAAGGTGCTCGCAAGGTACTTTGTAAGCTGGTCGAGGAGAACCGCAAGGGCCAGTATCAGAAAGAACAGGGGCTTTCGCTTCATTTAATGTGGCCGTAGCACTTTTCGCAGATCTCCGGCGCGTCGCTCAGCGTGCCTACCGAGGGGCTCCGGTTCCAGCAGCGCTGGCATTTCTCGCCCTCGGCTTGCACTATAAGCACCCAGAGTTCAGAGACTTCCGCAGGAGTATATACGTCACGACCTGTCGGGGATGAACCTTCGGGCATCATCTCCACCTGTGAGACTATGAATAGCGCAGGTAAAGAGTCCTTATATTTGCTAAGAAGGTTAAATGTATCGCCCAGGGCATAAAGTTTTACTTTGGCCTCAAGCGAGTTGCCTATGAACTTTTCGGCCCGCTTAAGTTCGAGGGCCTTTAAGACCGCGTCCCTTATGGCGATGAGCCTCTCCAACTTTTCCTCAAGCCTCTCGTCTATCATCTCCTCGTTCGGTTCGGGAAAGTCCGCAAGGAAGACGCTCTCGGTGGGCTTTTCCTTTATGAACTGCCAGATCTCCTCGGAGGTAAATGAAAGGACGGGGGCCATCAGCCGGGTCATCGTTACGAGCACTTCGTTGAGCACCTGCTGTGCGGCCCTCCTTTCGGGGGAGTCCGCCCTGAAGGTGTAGAGCCTGTCCTTGATGATGTCCAGGTAAAAAGAGCTCATGTCCACGACGCAGAAATTGTAAATCCTGTGGTAGACCTCGTGGAAGTCGGACCTTTCGTATGCCGAGGAGACCTTTTTCACAAGCCCCTGTAGCCTCGAGAGCGCCCATCGGTCCAGTTCAAGGAGCTCACTCTGCTCACCGCCGTAGTCGTAAAGATTTCCGAGGAGGAACCTCGCGGTGTTTCTTATCTTTCTGTAGGCCTCGGTGAGGCGGGCGATTATCTCCTTGGATATCCTTACGTCCCCGCGGTAGTCCTCGGCCGAGACCCATAGCCTGAGTATCTCGGCCCCGGTCTGCTTTATGATGTCCTGGGGCGCCACGACATTGCCCAGGGACTTGGACATCTTCTTGCCCTTGCCGTCCACCGTAAAGCCATGGGTAAGGACAGTTCTATACGGGGCTTTCCCTCTCGTGCCCACCGACTCCAGGAGCGAGCTCTGGAACCAGCCCCTGTGCTGGTCGGAGCCCTCAAGGTACATGTCGGCGGGCCAACTGAGCCCCCGGTCTTTGGTAAGCACGGCTACGTGGCTTACGCCGGAGTCGAACCAGACATCAAGGATGTCCGTCTCCTTTTTAAAGGAGTTCCCTCCGCATTTTTCGCACTTGTAATTTTCCGGTAAAAATTCTTCGGCGCCTTTGTTGAACCAGACGTCGGCGCCGTGTTCCTCGACGAGTCGTACTGTTTTTTCGAAGAATGCCCGGTCTGATACCGGCTCTCCGCATCCCTCGCATGAAAGCACTGTAATTGGAACGCCCCATGCCCTCTGCCTCGATATACACCAGTCGGGCCTGTTCTGCACCATCCCGTATATCCTCTCCCGGCCCCATGCGGGAATCCATTGAACGTTGGTTATCTCATCAAGGCATTTCTTTCGGAGGCCGTTTTTCTCCATGGAGATGAACCATTGTTCGGTGGCGCGGAATATGACCGGTTTTTTGCACCGCCAGCAATGCGGGTAGGAATGGCTGAGCGCCTCTTCATGGAGGAGGGCTCCACGTTCCTTGAGCATTTCGATAATGTGCGCGTTTGCCTTGAAGACGAACTGGCCTTCAAGCTCCTCCACGCCCGTGCCCTGAAACTTGCCGAACTGGTCCACCGGGGCGAAGATGTCGAGGCCTTCCCTGAGCCCGGCGGCGTAGTCGTCCTCGCCGTGGCCCGGAGCGATGTGCACCACCCCCGTGCCTTCCTCTACCGAGACGAAGTCCCCGGCGATAACGACTGATTCTCTGTCAACAAAGGGATGTTTTGCCTTGAGGCAGACGAGCTCAGCACCCTTGAATTTAGCCAAGGCAACATCGCCCGCTATCATTTTCCGCTCCACAAGCCCCGGCAGAAGGTACTCCGCTACGATGATTACCGAGCCGTCCCTTCCCTCTGCCGCAACGTAATCGACTCCGGGGTTTACGGCCAGTGCCAGGTTTGCAGGCAGTGTCCATGGCGTGGTGGTCCAGATGACAAGATATGATTCCCTCTCGGGGACTGGGCTTTCGGTTAGCTTAAAGCGCACATAGACAGATGGGGACTCCTTGTCGCCGTACTCGACCTCGGCCTCGGCCAGTGCCGTCACGCACGACGGGCACCAGTGGACCGGCTTTTTCCCCCTGTAGAGGCTCCCGCGCTTTACGAACTCCAGCAGCTCCCTCACGATTGTGGCCTCGTAGTCGTAGGACATCGTAAGGTAGGGCGCATCCCAGTCGCCGAAGACCCCGAGCCTCTTGAACTCCTCGCGCTGGATGTCGAGGAATTTCTCGGCGTACTCCCTGCAGAGCTTTCTCTTTTCGAGCACGCCGATCTCGGCCTTTTTCTTGCCGAGCTTCTTGTCCACCTCCAGCTCTATGGGCAGGCCGTGGCAGTCCCATCCAGGCACGTAGGGCGCATTATATCCCTTCATGGATTTATATTTGACGATTATGTCCTTGAGTATCTTGTTCAGGGCGTGGCCGATGTGGATGTGGCCGTTGGCGTACGGGGGGCCGTCGTGAAGTATGTAT
>DAOUWH010000231.1 GCA_030667205.1 Nitrospirota bacterium | reverse complement strand
TGCTCAAGTCGCCCGAGACGTACGAGCACATGGACCCCGAAGTGGTGGGCAACTCCCGGAGGGTCCTCATCTCGGACCTCGCCGGGCGGAGCAACATCCTGAGAAAGGCAAAGGAGTTCGGCATAGAGATCAGCCCGAAATCCAGGAAGCTCAAGGACATCGTGGCCAGTCTAAAAGAGCTCGAAGGCCAGGGTTTTCAATTCGAGGGGGCGGAAGGCTCCTTCGAGCTATTGATGAAGAAGACCCTCGGCCTGCACAAAACGTTTTTCAAACTCATCGGCTTCAGGGTCATTGACGAGAAGCGCCGGGGCGGCGAGAAACCCTTAAGCGAGGCCACCATCATGCTGAATGTGGAAGGACACACCGAGCACACCGCGGCCACCGGCAACGGCCCGGTCAACGCCCTGGACTCGGCGCTAAGAAAGGCCCTCGAGGTCTTCTACCCGGTGCTAAAGGACGTAAAGCTGCTGGACTACAAGGTGCGCGTACTCACCGCTGGAGCGGGCACCGCGGCAAAGGTGCGCGTGCTCATCGAGTCGGGCGACGGCAATATGAAGTGGGGCACCGTGGGCGTCTCGGAGAACATCATCGAGGCCTCCTACCAGGCCCTTCTGGACAGCATCGAGTACAAGCTCCTCAAGGAAGAGGGGTAGCCCCCTCTCTTATAAGGTACGCCTGCGCCATGGAAGACCCGCAAAAGGAACCCGAGACCGAAACCCGCACCCGGCGTTTAAAGGACGGCACCATAATCTCCGCCCCGCAGGACGAAAAACCCCGCAGGAAAAAAAGGTTCAAGTCGCAGGACCCCGGAAGGCTCGGGTGCAGTATTATTGTCCTTGTCATCGTTGCGCTGATGGTGCTGGTGCAGTGCCTGTCGGAGCAGTAGCGGGGAGCCGGGTTCGATACCAGTATTTATTTGCAGAAGGTCCTGTATGCCCGTTCCATCGCCGGAGATGCGCTAACGTCCTGCAGGTCGTGCGATTCATTTAGCTCGTCAGAGTTGGGGTTAGCCTCAAGGTGGTTTTCGTTATCGCTCTCTATCGAGCCGTCCTCATAATAGACCGTCTGGCTTAAGGTCCTTACCTTGCCCCGATTGCAGTAAAAAGCCGCTGTAAATCGAATATCAGTGGCCTTAACTGATCGCTTTACCTGCGGGTTTTCGTTCTTAAACGTTGCATAGACCATATTGCCGTCCTTTTTCATGCTGTCTTTGTCGTAATGGAGACCCTTGGTGCCGGGAATTTCGACCCATGCCCGCCCAGGGCTGTAGGCCACGACAAAGACCGCAAAGACGACAATCGCGATGCCCACAAGCGTTGGTGTTGTCTTCTTATTCACTGTGCTTCCCTCATATGGGATTGACGATTATCATAAACCTTATTGAATTAATTGCACGGAGATGGGATTGCGGCTTTAAGATGTTGTACGGGCTTTTAAAGACCCCGCTCTTTCATGAACTCTTTTAGCCTATCAATGTGCGACCTTTCCTCAAGGAGGAGCCTCTGCAAACTCTTGATGACCCTCGAGTCGGTCTCCTTCATCAGAATTTCCTGGACATAGCTCTCGACCGTGGTCTCCTCCATCGACAGGGACATCTCCAGGGCGTCTTTCAGGGTGATCTCCCTGCCTTTTATCCTTTCCTTTACGCCTTTAATGAAATTCAGAGAGCCAGAGATATGGGGCATGGATTCGGGCACTGCATCTTCGGGCAGTTTCCCGCGCCGGTCGAATTCCTTCCCTATCGCAAGTATGGCCGCATGGTTTTCCTCTTCCTTCGAAAGCTCCCGGAAGAAGCTCATCGCACCCGGAAACCTGTTGCCGAAATCCAAATATATCTCGGCGATCATGTTTTCCACGGCTATGCACGCGTCGAGGCGCTCGGAAAGCTCTCCCATAAACCAGATTCTACAGCCAAACGCCACCCATGGCAAGCCATAATGCGGGGCTCCGCCCCGATATGCTGGATTCCCCAAAGAACAAAAGGAATACATTTAAGGTAAAATTTCAGAATGGATAGTTTTAACCTCACGACCACCTTCACCCCCAATGGCGACCAGGAGAAGGCCATCGCCGAGCTTACAGCAGGCATCAACCGGGGCGACAGGCACCAGGTACTGTTGGGCGTTACGGGTTCTGGAAAGACCTTTACCGTAGCCAACGTGGCAGCCAACGTGAACAGGCCTGTATTGGTAATCGCCCATAATAAAACCCTCGCGGCCCAGCTATACGGCGAGTTCAGGGAGCTTTTCCCGGGAAACGCGGTGGAGTTCTTCGTGAGCTACTACGACTACTACCAGCCGGAGGCCTACCTGCCCACCTCGGACACATACATCGAGAAAGACGCAATGATAAACGACGACATAGACAGGCTAAGGCACTCCGCCACAAGGGCAGTGCTCGAAAGAAAGGACGTGATCGTGGTGGCCTCGGTCTCCTGCATATACGGCCTCGGCTCGCCGGAGGACTACCTGAACATGCACTTCATCATCGAGGAAGGCATGCACACCGAGCGGGACGCCTTCCTCAGGCGGCTCGTTGACATGCAGTACGAGCGCACCGACAAAGACTTAAAACGCGGACACTTCCGCGTCAGGGGCGACTCTGTGGAGATTTTTCCCTCGTTCGCCCTCGACCGTGCTTTAAGTGTGGACTTCTTCGGCGACGACATCGACTCGCTGAGCGAGTTCGACCCGCTCACGGGTAAAAAGGCCCATGCCCTCGAGAAGTTCGCCCTCTTCCCGAACAGCCACTGGATCACGCCAAGGGACAGGCTGGAGCCCGCGTTCGAGAGGATAGAGCAGGAGCTTGAGGAGCGGATAAGG